>JACSRF010000389.1 GCA_014879875.1 Anaerolinea sp. | reverse complement strand
GTGTTTTTGATATTTTAAAAGTGTACCACCCATGAGAAAAACGGCCGTCTAAAATGTCACCACCTAGCCTCCGTTATCATAGACATAAACTAGATAACGGAGGTAAGGAGATGTTGACAGTGAAACAGTGGGAAAAGATACGGCGCGCCTATCACGTTGAGGGCCAAAGCATCCGGGCAATAGCCCGCACGACGGGGCTGGCGCGACGAACCGTCAAGAAAATGGTCGAAGCCGAAGCGCCGCCGCAGTACCAGCGGCCAGGGCGAGAGGCACATAAATTGGGACCATACAAAGAACGCATTCAGGAACTTCTGGCCGAGAACAAAACGTTGCCACGCAAGCAGCGCTGGACAACGCCGACTATTATGCGCGTCATCGAAGCGGAAGGGTACCGGGGGGCCGAGTCCACCGTGCGGCATTACGTCGGCCAGGTGCGTAAGCTGCAGAACCAACCGGCCGTCTACCTGCCGCTGGCTTTCGACCCAGGGACAGACGCCCAAATGGATTGGGGCGAAGGGGACATTATCCTGGCGGGTCAGCAGGTGACGGTGCAGTTGTTCCTGATGAAGCTGAGCTACTCACGGCGGACGTTCATCATGGCCTTTCCCGGCCAGAAACAGGAAGCGCTGTTTGCCGGTCACGTGGCCGCCTTCGACTTCTTCGGCGGCGTGCCGCAGCGCATCAGCTACGACAACCTCAAGACCGCCGTGAAAGAAATTCTCCAGGGCCGTCACCGGGTAGAGCAGGAAGCCTTTTTCCACTTTCGTGGTCACTACCTGTTTGAAAGCCACTTCTGCACGCCTGGCGCGGGCAATGAAAAGGGGCAGGTGGAACACAGCGTCGGCTTCAACCGCCGCAACTATCTGGTGCCGCTCCCGGTCGTAGACAGCTTCGCCGAACTCAATGAGTACCTGTACCAATGCTGCCTGGACGATGACGCACGGGTGGTCACGGGGCAACCGGCGGCCATCGGCCAGATGTGGCAGGCAGAACGAGAGCGGTTGCGCCCACTGCCGGCCCATCCGTTCGACTGCTGCCGGCTGACGACTGTGCGGCTGAACCCGTACAGCCAGGTACAACTGGAGACCAATCGCTACTCAGTGCCCACCGACCAGGGCCGCCAACAGTTGACGGCCAAGTTGTATCCGTTCGCGGTCAAGGTCTACCGGATGGGCGAAAGCGACCCCATCGCCACCCATCCCCGCTGCTACGACAAGCAGCAGGAAATCATTGACCCGCTGCATTACCTGCCCTTGTTGCAGCAGCGCCCCGGCGCCTTTGACCATGCCAAACCGGTGCGCCAATGGCGGGCGATGTGGCCGCCGGTGTACGAGACGCTGCTGGCCCATCTTCGTCAGAAGTGGCCCGATGGCCGGGGCGTGCGCGAATTCATCGCCATTCTGCACCTGCACCGCAGCCATGACCCGGCAGCCGTGACCGCCGCGATTGAAGCGGCGCTGGCCCATCATTGCGCCCATGCCGATGGCGTACGCTTGTGGCTGACCCAATCACAGCAACCCGAAACAGTCTTTGCCGCCCTGGACCTGCGCGACCACCCCCGTTTGGTGGCAGTGGGCCAGCAGGCGGTGCAGGCCAGCGCTTACGACGCGCTGTTGGGCGGAGGTGGGTGAGGCATGAACGAGCATTCATCCTCGATTGTGGACAAGGCGCGGCTGGAAAGCCACTTGCGCCAGTTCTATCTGGCCTCGTTCATCCAACACTATGAACCCTTTGCCGTCGAAGCGGCCCAGAGCAACCAGAGTTACAGCGCCTATTTGCTGGCTCTGGCTGAACAGGAGTTGCTGGAGCGGGCTGTCCGTCGCCGGGAGCGGCGGCTGAAGGAGGCGAAAATCCCGGTCGTCAAAGATCTGTCCAGCTTTGACTTTGCGGCCATCCCCCACCTGAACCCGCAGAAAATCCGGCAGTTGGCGCAGGGGGAGTACATTGAGCAAGCCGAGCCGGTGATTCTGGTGGGCAACCCTGGGTTGGGGAAAACCCACGTGGCGACGGCTCTGGCCGTGGCGGCTACCCAGCAGATGCGGCGGGTGCGTTTCTACAATGTGGCGGCGCTGGTCAATGAGTTGTTGACCGCGCAGACGGAGGGCAAATTGACGGCTTTCCTCAATAAGGCGCTCAACTACCAGCTTATTGTGCTGGATGAACTGGGTTTCATCCCGTTCACCAGCCTGGGGGCACAGGTGATGTTCCAGTTCTGTTCGGCGCTCTACCAGCGGGTGGCGCTTATCATCACCACCAATCTTAAGTTTGCTGACTGGACGCAGGTCTTTGGTGATGAGCGGTTGACCGTGGCTTTGCTCGACCGGCTGACGCATCGGGCGCACATCATCGAATTCATCGGCGATTCCTATCGCTTCCGTGAGCGGCGGCGACAGGGGGAGGGTGGGGCCTGATGGCGCAAGAAGGGACGCCGGTGGTGCGGGGCGGTTATCTCCACCTATCTGGGGAGCGACCGATACCGCTTGGCTCGGCCCGTTGGTTTTCCTGGTTGGAAACGGCTTGCCTCTTTAGTTACCACTCGTCCTGTGGCCGGCGGATGACCCTGCGCCAAGAGAAACGTCGCCACAGCAGCTACTGGTATGCCTATCTCAAAAAAGAGCGACGGTTACACAACGCCTATGCGGGTCGGTCGGCGGCATTGACGTCAGAGCGGTTGGCGGCTTTGCTGGAGCAGTTGTGGCAAAAGGAGAAAGTATGAGCGCTTGGGGTAGGTTCTGGTCAGCCAGCCCGTTTCTCCGACTTTTGACTCGCCAAAAGTCGGCAAAAGCGAGGCTCCCCTGTGGCACGCTCGCCGCGGGGCGTTCTTTTCTTGGTAAGAAAAGAACCAAAAGAACTTACCGAATGGTTGGACGAGGGTCTTTTATGGCAAGAAGTGGTGACATTTTTAACGGCCGTGTGGTGACATTTTCGACGGCCGTGTGGATTTTGTTTAACCGCAAGTGGTGACATTTTCGACGGCCAAATGGTGCACTTTTACGTTGCCAAAAACACCCGTCAAAACTTGTCGGTTGAACTACTAGAGAGAATTCACGCATCACGTGTCACGCATCACCGCCGGCCCTGAGGCTGCCGAGGGTCCAGACACCGCGAAATCCAGAAGAACCGAAAAAGATTTGGGGGGTCTCATCGCTTGTCAGGGGCAGGCCAATCGTAAATCGCCAATCGTTAATCGTAAATCCTATAGTGACTGGTTGAAGAGCTTGAGGAGAAGCGCGGCATCCACCGTCTTACTTGACATTCCATCCACACGTGGTAAATTTGATACAAAATACCATGATATTAAATATCAAATCAAGGATGGACATAAAACAGATGAAAAAACAGCCCTACCAACGTTTCTTAAGCTGGCTGCTGGTCTTGCTAATGATGATGCTAACGATGACGGGATGCGGCGCGAACACGGCCGAACCGGCAGCCAACACCACAGCGACAGTCAATGAAAATCACGCCGACGATGAGCACGCCGATGATGAGCACGCCGACGCGGAACACGAGCACACCGCCACGCTGGAAATGCTCATGCTGCCCGCTCTGAACACGGCCGATCTGGGCGGCGGCAAACTGAAAGTTGTGGCGACCACCAGCATCATCGGCGATGTGGTGGCGAACGTGGGCGGCGATGCCATTGACCTGACCGTCTTGATGGGGCCGGGTCAGGACCCGCACAGTTACCAACCCGGCGCGGCGCAGCTAACGGCCGTTGCCCGCGCCCACGTCATCTTCGTCAATGGGTGGAATCTGGAAGAAGGGCTGCTTGACGACCTGGAAGCGATTGGCGAAGGCGTTCCCATCGCGCCCATCTCCGCCAATATCACCCCCCTCGCCTTCGGCGCAGGCGCGCACGCTGACGAAGAACATGCCGACGAAGAAGAACATGCTGACGAAGAACACGACCACGGCGGCGCCGATCCGCACGTCTGGTTCTCCATCCACAGCATCGAACAGTGGACAGAAAACGTCAGCGACGTCCTCAGCGCCCTTGACCCGGCCAACGCCGCCACCTACGCCGCCAACGCCATGCAATATCGCAGCGCCCTGGCCGACCTGGAAACATACGCCGCTGCTCAACTGGCCGCAATTCCCGCGGAAAAGCGCGTCCTGGTTACCAATCACGGCGCCTTCGGCTTCTTCGCCCGTGATTACGACTTTGAAATGCTCGGCACAGTCATCCCCAGCATGAGTACCCTATCCGAACCCTCCGCGTCTGATCTGGCCGACCTGATCACCAAAATGCGCAGCGAAGGGGTTTGCACCATCTTCACCGAGACGACCGTCAGCGACAAACTGGCAAACACGGTAGCGGCCGAATTGAATGATTGCCGGGATGTGCAGGTGCTTAAACTGTATACGGGCGCGCTTGGCCCGGCCGGCAGCGGCGCCGACAGCTACATCGGTATGTTCCGCGCCAACGTAGACGCCATTGTAGCGGGGTTAGTACGGTAGTTGTTTTGTGCGGTAGTGCGGTAGTCGGGTAACTACCGCACTAATGTGGTATAAATTATCAGTATGGCTGAACTTGTCCGACAAATTACCCATCGTGGCGTGGCGCATTCGCCCGGCACACCCACACTAGAACTGCGCGACGTTTCCGTTGCTTATGCGGCCGGGACCAACGGCGTCACCACCACGCGGGGCGACGCCTATGCTTTGCAGCACATTTCCTTTCAGGTGGGGCGGGGTGAACGAATTGCCGTCGTCGGGCCAAATGGCGCCGGCAAAAGCACCCTGTTCAAGCTGATTGTGGGGACGCTCCAGCCCAGCCAGGGGCAGGTCAATATCTTTGGGCACGGCCCAGACGGGCACATCTGTATTGCCTACGTGCCACAGCGCAGCCAGATTGACTGGTCATTTCCCGTCACGGTAGAGGACGTGGTGATGATGGGGCGCGTGGGGCGCATTGGCTTTTTCCGCTGGCCGCGCCGCCACGATTGGGCGCTCGTCCACCAGGCATTGGCGCGGGTCAATGCCATGCATCTGGCAAAAAAACAAATCGGCGAACTCTCTGGCGGGCAGCAGCAGCGGGTGTTTATTGCCCGCGCGTTGGCGCAAGAAGCGGAACTGCTGCTGCTAGATGAACCATTGACCGGCCTGGACGTGCCCAGTCAAGAAGCCATTTTCACCGTTCTCGATAATTTGCGCCCGGATGGGGTCACGGTCCTGGTGGCGACGCATGACTTGAACATGGCCGCCGAACGGTTTGACCGGGTGATGCTCTTGAACCGGCAGGTGGTTGGGTTTGGGGGGGCGACGGCCGTTCTCGCCCCCGACAACCTGCTCCTGGCCTACGGCGGCCACATGCACCGCCTGCAAGATGGCGACCTGCTGCTCACCGACACCTGCTGCGAAGGGCACGAAGGGTAATCCGTCAATCGCAAATCGCAAATCGCAAATCGCAAATCGTAAATCGTAAATCGTAAATCGTAAATCATCAATGTCCTGGTTCACCGATCCACTCCAATTCAACTTCATTGTGCGGGCGCTGCTGGCGGCAACGGCCGTTGGCATTGTCTGTTCTGTCCTGGGCGCATACGTCGTCCTGCGCGGCATGGCCTTCTTTGGCGATGCCCTGGCGCATACCATTTTGCCCGGCGTCGTTGGCGCTTATTTGTTGGGCTGGCCGCTGGCGGTGGGGGCGCTGCTCATGGGATTGCTGACGGCCGTTGGCATTGGCGCGCTCACCGAACGCAGCAATCTAAAAGAAGACACGGCTATTGGCGTTCTCTTTGCCGGGCTGTTTGCCCTCGGCGTCGCCATGCTTTCCGCCAGCGGCAATTACAGCATAGACCTGGCCCATTTTCTCTTCGGCAACTTGCTTGGCGTTACGACAAACGACTTATGGGTCATCATTATTTTGGGCAGCATCGTCCTGATCACCATCTTTTTCTTCTATAAAGAGTTCCTCGTCATCTCCTTCGACCCGGTACTGGCGACCACGCTGCGCCTGCCCACCACCTTTTTACGCTATCTGCTGCTCATCCTCATCGCCGTCACCATCGTCGTCGCCCTGCAAGTGGTGGGGATAGCCCTCATGCTCGCCATGTTTGTCACCCCGGCGGCGGCCGCCTCCATGCTCACGCGCCGCCTGCCCACCCTGATGGCTATCGCGGCGACCATTGGCGCTTTTTCCGGTATTGCCGGATTATATGCTTCCTTTTACTTGAACATCGCCTCTGGTCCGGCGGTAGTATTGGTCGCCAGCCTCATTTTTGTGCTGGTTTTCCTGTTTGCGCCGGGACAGGGCTACATCTGGCAAAAGCTGTAAGCAGTCAGGCTTTTCCTGAAAAAGCCTGACCGCTAGATTAATCATGAACGATCAACTCCTCTCCTTAAGTAAAGCGTTAACCGATAACGGGCATCGGCTGACGGCCGCGCGCCAGGTCATTTTGGAAACATTGGTAGCCTGTGGCGGCCACCTCAGCGCCGACGATCTGGCTGTGAAAGTGCGCGACGCCGCTCCCAACGTCGGCCGTATGACAGTGTATCGCACGCTCGACTTGCTCTGCGAGATTGGCCTCATCCGCCCCATATACCAGGGCACGGGCGCAGCGCATTACATTTTGATGGACGAGGGCAGCCATCACCACCTGATTTGCAATCGCTGTGGCCTGGTGATTGAATTTGACGAATGTATGAGCAGCGAAGTGGGGCAGCGTCTCAGCCAGCAGTTTAATTTTCAGATACGAAGCCACCTGCTGGAGTTTCATGGTTTATGCGCTTTGTGCCAGGAAACGGCGACATAAACACCTGCTAAACGCTGCCGAGAAAGGCATTGACAATGCACGCGGCCAGTTTACAATGCCCACACCTATGGAATCTACGAAGAATACCTCACGTGACAACACCCTCACATATTTGCTGTTGGGATTAATGGGGCTTGTCCTTATTATCGGCGCGCTGCCTCGCTTCTACCCCGACTTCGCCTACAACCAGTTCCAGACCTTTGTCACCATCTTCATGGGCATCTTCATCGAAGCTGTGCCCTTTCTCGTCCTCGGCTCAATTGTTTCCGGCCTGATTGAGGTGATCGTGGACAAAGAGTCGCTGCTGCGGATCATCCCGCGCCACGTACTGGGGGGCGCGGCCGTTGGCGCGCTGCTCGGCTTCATCTTCCCCGTGTGTGAATGCGGGGTTGTGCCCGTCACGCGCCGCCTCTACCAAAAAGGGATGCCGCTTTCCGTCGGCATCGCTTTTTTACTGGCCGCGCCCGTCATCAACCCCATTGTCATCATGGCAACCTACACCGCCTTTGGCTGGGGGCCAATGCTGATCGGCCGTATTCTGCTTACCCTGCTCATCGCCGCCATTGTTGGGCTGCTGTTTGCTTTGGCCAAACCGGCCGACGTGCTGCGCCCCACGACGCTGGAGATGACGTTTAGCCTTCATCCCCACGATGACGTGGGGCATGAGCATGAGCATGAGCATGAAACGGCCGTCGCCCACAGCCGCTTCTGGCGGGCGATGGTCATCGCCGGGGACGAATTCCTGGACATGGCCCGTTACCTGATTGTTGGCTCCATGCTCGCCGCCGCCATGCAAACCCTCGTCCCTCGCGCCACGCTGCTCACCCTGGGGCAAGGGCCGACGCTCTCAGTCGTCGTGTTGATGATCATGGCCTTCGTCCTCTCCATTTGCTCGACGGTAGACTCCTTCGTCGCCCTCTCCTTCGTCAACACTTTCACGCCAGGGGCCATTCTCGCTTTTCTCGTGTTTGGGCCGATGGTAGACATCAAAAGCGCCCTCATGTTCCTCGGCGTTTTCCGCCGTCGCGCCGTCGTTTACCTCATTTTGCTGCCGCTGCTGCTGACGCTAACGCTGATTGTGTTTATTAACCTGTACATTGGCTGGTGATATAGACATAACTGGCCGGCATTTTGGCAATGCCGACCAGCTTAAAAGGTTGTACGATGCAACAACGATTCCCCAAACTGCTGATTCTGCTGGCGTTGGGCATTTTTTTATACACGCGCCTGACAACGGACGTTATTTTGTACTACATCAACGAACGCTTCGTGCTGCTAACGCTGCTGGCGGCGGTGGGGCTGCTGCTGTTGGGACTCAGCTACTACCGTCTGCCCCATCCTGACCACGATCACGGCCATGACCACACCATGCGCTGGTGGGGACTGGTGATCGTCGCCCTCCCTGCCATTTTAGGGCTGATGGTTCCCCCGCAGCCGTTGGGCGCCGGGGCCATGGGCAATCGTGATGTCAGCGCCCTCGCTTCTGTACCCGTTCCCAGCGACCGTGACGCGATGGGGCTGCCCCCTGGCGAACGCAACATCCTCGATTGGCTGATTGCGTTCCAACGGCAGCAAAACCCGGCTGCCTTTGACGGAGACGAAGCCAACGTCATTGGCTTTGTGTTCCGCAACAATCTGTTTGCCGCCGATACTTTCATGATCAGCCGCTACATCATTAGCTGCTGTGTCGCCGACGCCACGCCAATTGGGTTGATTGTACAATGGCCGGAAACGGCCGCCTTGCCCGACGACCAATGGGTGCAGGTGAAAGGGACGTTTGCCGTCGGGACGTTCAATAATATGGAAATTCCCATCTTGCGCGCCACGTCTATTACGGCCGTTGCCCCACCGGCGCAGCCCTACCTGTATCGTTAACAATTCCCCCCTCACCCATCCATGTTTACCCTACGCCCCCTTTCCCGCTTTGACACGGCCGTTAGCCTGACCGTCATCACCCTACTGTTGGCGCTGGTTCTCATGATCGGCAGCGCGGGGCGTCCCCAACCCGCCGCCGCCACGCCACAAATTCTGTACCTGGCCTGGCACGAGGGGAGTAATGGCGCCCAGATTTTTGTGACGACGCCAGACGGCCGTCCCCCAACCCAACTAACCCACGAAACCGGTATGGTGCTCGACTTTGCCCCCTCGCCCAATGGGCAAACCATCATTTACAGCGCCCGCCGCGACGATGGCGGCAGCGATTTATGGGCCATTGACCGGCAAGGTAACGGCCGACGTCAACTGCTGGCCTGTCCCGATGGCGCGTGCAGCCAACCGGTGTGGATGCCCGACGGCCGTCGCCTTCTCTACGAACGGCGCAGCTTCCTCGCCCCCGGCAGCCCACCCGGGCCACCACGGCTCTGGTGGCTAGACACCGTTGATGGGGCAACGCTCCCCGTTTTCGCCGACACCCAATGGCTTGGCTACCGCGCCGTCGTCGCCCCCAGTGGGCAGTGGATCAACTACCTCAGCCCGGTACAGCAAGAAATTCACGCCTACCACCTCAGCAGTGGCCGTCTGGTACGCATCCCCAGCCGCAGCGGCGAACCGGCCGCCTGGAACAGCCGGGGGGGCGAACTGCTCATCACGCAGATCCGCCTGGATGCAGCGACCCTGTCCACCGACATCATCCACATTGCCCTGGACGATGCGCCCGACAACGACGCACCCCTGGATACCGACGCCATGCGCAGCCTGAGTGGGGCAACGGCCGTGCAAGATTCCTGGCCCGCCTGGTCGCCAGACGACCAATGGATCGCCTTTACGCGCAAAGGAACGGCCGCGCAGAGCAATAAGCAGTTGTGGCTGATGCGCGCCGACGGCCGTGATGCCCGCCCGCTCACAGCCGAGGAAACCGTTCATCATGGGCCGCCGCAATGGTCGGCCGACGGCCGTTTCCTGCTTTACCAACGTCTCGACATAGTGCAACAAACCGGAACGGCCGTCTGGCTGTTCGACGTCGTCACCGGCGAAGCTGCCGCCATCACCACCGGCAGCCAACCCGCCTGGCTGCCCTAACGCACCCTTGCAACTTCACCACACTGCCATCGTATAGCATCCATAAAAACGGCAGCAACATCTGACAGTTAAGCAAGAGCTTTGGAGGTATACCGATGAGTGACGATATTGAAAGCTTAAAAGAAGCGGAAAAAACAACAGGCAAAGAAAGCGTATTTGCCGGTTCGGAAACACAAACCACCCAACCCCGCCGCCACGACAACTGGTTCCCTGGCGTGGTGCTGATTGCCATTGGCGTCATCTTTCTGCTCAAACAAGTGACCGGCTTCCACATCAACAACTGGTGGGCGCTGTTCATTCTCATCCCCGCCATCTCCAATTTTAGGCAGGCAGGGCGCAGCTACCAGCGGCACGGCCGTCTCAACCATTCCGCTCGTGGTTCCCTGACAGGGGGATTTATCCTTACTCTGATCGCTTCTGCATTTTTATTTAATCTGGAATGGGGATACATCTGGCCGCTGTTCCTGATCATCGGCGGCCTCAGCGCCCTGCTGGGCGGTTGGTTCGATTAAATCCATCACCGCGCGAGAAACCAGGTTTTCCCCCAGGAGCCTGGTTTTTCTTTTTTCCGTCACCCGCTCCTCTTCATACGCCAAAATCAGGTCGAGCACATCCACCGTTTCCACATCGGCAGCCGACGATGGTTCCATCACCTCATACATTCCCTCCAACACCGGCCCCTGCCCCTCCTGACGCTGCCGCCAATCATTGACCAACACCACCCCCACCGTCGCCAACACCCTGGGCGCTTGCAAAGCATCCTTCAACGCCAGCCGCACTTGTGTATTCACAAACGTCGTATCCGTCAACGAAAAAAGGATGCCATTCCTCGCCACATAACCACCGGCCACCTGTGCTGACAGCCCATGCCCGGCCAGCACCTCATCAACAATCATACACATACGTTCCAGGTGTGTTTTCATACTCATCGCTGCATCTCAACTGCCCCCATTCTAGAGACGCAGCGCCCATGAAACCATTTAAGGAACGTGAATTCAAGGTGGCTGTATGTTAGAATGAGGGCATGATGCAACATATCAGGAAACGTGTATGGATGGCATGGGCAACGGCCGTTTGCGCGGCCTTGCTCCTGGTGGCAGAGATATGGGTGAACATGGCGGCTGCCGCGCCTGTACCCCCTTCATCCCCAAACAGCGCGTTGGGGTACGGGTTCAACGTGGCCGCCTGGGAAGTTGAACTGATTCAAGAAATGGGCTTCAACTGGATGAAGGTGTTTAATCCCCCTGACGGCCGTTTGCCCGTGCAAATTTTATTACGCATTGACGCCCACGCCGCCGACATGAATGATCTGGCCGGGTATGGCGCCTGGCTGCACACACTCGCCACCGCGCAGGCCGGGTATGTAGATGCGTATGAAATTGGCAACGAACCAAACCTGGATGCGACGTATGGCTGGGCCGCGCCACCCAACGCCGGTGATTATGCGGCTCTGCTCTGTGTGGCTTACAACAACATCAAAACGGCCGATCCCCAGGCCAAAGTCATCTCTGCCGGGTTAGCGCCAACGGGGCGCGTGCAAGGGAACTGGAATGGACATCCCGGTCACAACGGTCTGTACCAGGATGAGCGCGAATTCTTCCTGGAGTTTCTGGCGGCCGGCGGTGGGGATTGTCTCGATGGCGTTGGTTACCATCCATATGGATTCAGCGCCGATTTTGACGCTGCGCCAGACCTGCCATCGGCCGATCCCACCCAAAATTGCGCCAATGGCTTTTGCTTTCGCGGCGCAGAAAAGTTGTATGAACTCATGGCCGCACATGACCTGGGGGAGACGGGCATGTGGGCGACGGAATTTGGCTGGCTGGTAACGCCACCTGACGACTGTCTCAGTGATGGCTCCTGGAACGGCCGTTTATGGCAGCTTGTGACGCCGCAAAAACAGGCCAGCAACCTGGTGGGCGCTTACCAATATGCCGCCGCGAATTGGCCCTGGATGGAGGCGATGTTCATCTTCAACCTGAACTTCAACACCGCTCCCTACTACCCGGAATGTGAACAGATGCGCTACTATGGCGTGCGCGAACGACCGGCCGAGCAGGCGCTGCGCGACATGCCCAAGGAGTCGGCGCAGGGGACGCTTTCCGTAATGCCTGCGGCCATTCACCTGGCAATTGGGGTGGCAGAACAGCCATACGTGATCACGACGCCTTTGTGGCTGCGTAATGAGGGCGCGCTTCCGTTTACCTACACCGTAGCCGTCGCCACAGCCCATCCCTTAACCCTGACCCTCAGCCAGGCAACCGGGCTGCTACCTGCGGCCGGCATTGAGAGCATCACATTGGTTGTGCAAAGTGATATGCAGCCGGTGGGAGTATTGACAGGGACATTGACCGTAACGGCCGTGCCCACCAGCACGGTAGGGACGCCGGCGCACATCCCCATCGCGCTGCACATCTTCGAGGAGATCTATCGGGTTTACTTGCCGCTCATCAAATGACCAGCAATGGCCGATCCGCATGGTTAATCAGATCATGCGCCAGATCGTCCAGCAAGAATCGTTCCCAACCCTTGCTCTGATGTGCGCCGATCACCACCAGGTCGTAATCGCCGCTGCGCGCTTCGGCCAGGATTTCCTTAACAACCAGTCCGTGACGCACCTTTGCCGCCAGGCGCACATTCAACTGTTCCAGGCGGATCAGGTGGTCTTCGAGCAGGCTGCCTTCCGGCGTATGCTTTTCGATCAATTCTTGCGCATCCGCGCGCAGTTCCCAACCTGACACACCGGGGGCGGCGGCCATTTGCGACATCACGTGCAGCACAGTCAGTTCATCTACGTGCCGCAGTAAAGGGGAAAGCTGGTTGATCAGGCGAGTGAGCAGCGACGGAATACGGCCGCTTTCACATACCAGCGCGCGTTGTAACGGCCGTACCTTCCCCCGCGCAATCAACACCGGACAAGGCATACGGGCAACGAGCTTTTCCGCCGTCGGCGCCAGCAAACGTCGCGCCAATCCATGATGTGCCCGTTCGCCAATCACAAGCAAATCATAGCCGCTCGCCTCAACTTCACGAATGATTTCCTCGGCGGGGCGGCCAATACGGAGGCGTGTTTGCATGGCAACGGCCGTTACCAACCCTTCTGCCTGCGCTAAAACAGCTTCTCCCTGCTCCCGTTCTGTTTCCTGTTTAATAACGGTCAACACGGTAAGCTCTCCCCCCGTTAGTTGCTGGATAGATCCCCCTAAACGTACCGCCTCATCAGAATGAGGCGCGCCGCCGGTCGCCGCCAGAATACGCATATAGTTATCTCCTTCAAAATGTAGGACAAACTGACAGTTTGCGCTACACAATAATCAGCAACAGAATCGGGATGACCAAAATGATCACCATGAAGATAGCCAGATTACGGTTATTGTTGGTGATATTATTCACCCAGTTTAACATCGCATGTTCATACTTACGGTAGACTGTGGTCAAAATTAATAAAGAAACAATGGTGATACTGAGCATCTCAACCAGTACAACCGTGAACGCTTTTGGATTGTTGAGCAAGACGGCCGCCAGCAAGGTATCTACAAACGTTGTGATATTGGCGCCCATAATATAAGGAATCACATTCTCCCGTCGAATAAATCCGCGCTGGCTGAGCGGCACCAAAATACTCAACGAGACGCTAACAGACATCGAGATCAACGTGATACCTGCTCCCAGGAGAAACATAACCAGCGGCCGGTAAACCAGGCGAGACATACGTCCTACCTGGCTTTCCTTCAAAGTCATTTGTGGCAAACATTTATCAAACAGGTTGAAACTGACGATAATGATCGCGAACCCAACCAGAAAAAGCGACCAACGCGGCAGCAGCGCCAGGAAAAATTCGGCAATGGGGTCAAAAACCAGATCCGTCACCGAAGTTAATAACGCCCCGGACTGTAGCTGGACACCATCTAACCAGCCACTACGCAGCAGCAGCAGCCCAACCACCAACGCGGCCAGATAAGTCGTGCCGGTGACAGTCAAAGACAGTAATCCCATACTCAGACTGGTGCTGCGGTTACGGCCGCGCAGCACATAAATAAAACCAATGAACAAGACAATAAAGCTGGCCCCCAGGCGACTGCCAGTGATCATCGTAAAGGTGCTCAACTGGTCAATGACCCCTGCGTCAAAGAAGGTCAGCGCCGCCGCCGCCACTGGCGATCCGCTCATGACAATATAGGCAAACAGCCAGCCAAACCCCAGGCTGTTGGCCGGATTGCTTACCCGGAAACTGTCACGGACCAGGGGCGCCAGGTCACGAGCGCCCTCCTTCATCAGTGTAATGGCTAAAATAAAGAGAAAGAGGCTGGCGATAAAAAGTCCTACTTTACCCAACCGTCTTATAACCGTTTTTATCTGACGACGTGAAGTTACCAGGCGATGTTCTGCGGCGCTGCTGTCTGCCTCCGTATCGTCTGCTTTCACTGAATCATTCATGCACTTCCCTATATCTTTTGCTCATGAAACGCGAAATATGATAGCCTCTTAACACTCGCCACATCATAACCGCATCCGCCGATTGTTACGAGGTAATCATTCACTCCCGCTGTAAACCTGAAAGAAATTTACAAGGTCTGAACGGTTATTTTCTTGCTCCCAAAATCCCACTTTTATTGTATTGACTTTTGTAATCGTCACGTAAACGTGACAGCAACGCATAAACCTGGCTGTAATCAACCGGCTTGACCAGGGTGAAGTCTGCGTGCTGCTCCACCCAGCCCTCTAACGCTTTGCCGACGCCGGTGGCGACAATAACCCAACTGTCCGCAAAACGGCCGTCATTGACAATGTGCTGCAAAATATCTTTACCGGTTGTATCGGGCAGGTACATATCCAGTATGATCACATGTGGCGTCAATTGTTGCAGAGCGGCCAACGCTTTTTGCCCATCATGAACCACTTTTGTTTCGTAATCTGCATCCTGCAAAGCAAATAGAAAAAAACCGGCAACGTCAATATCATCATCAACAACAAGGGCCAGTGGTTTTGTCATACCTGATTACTCCTTTAGAAATGGAGCGCGAGCAGCTTGCTCGCCCGTTTTTACTTCTGCCTTCTTACTTCTTACTTCTTACTTCTACCTTTGTGCATTCGTTGTTGGCTGAAATTGTGTGGCATATAACGACGTGTATAGACCATTTTTTGCCAACAACTCATGGTGACTGCCTTGTTCGACCAATTGTCCCCGATCCATGACCAAAATCTGATCGGCCGCCAAAATGGTGGACAGGCGGTGGGCAATGACAATGCTGGTGCGCCCTTGCATCACCCGCTGCAGCGCTTCCTGAATCAACGCTTCGGACAAGGAGTCGAGATGTGACGTTGCCTCATCTAACACCAAAATGCGTGGGTTTTTCAGGATAACACGGGCGATGGCAATACGCTGCCGTTCGCCACCACTCAGGCGATAGCCACGCTCGCCGACTACAGTATCGTAACGCTCTGGCAAGCCCATGATAAAGTCGTGAATATTGGCCGCTTTGGCCGCAGCAATCATCGCTTCATAATTGGCTTCGGGATTGGCGTAGAGCAAATTGGCGCGGATGGTGTCGTAAAAAAGGTAGGTTTCTTGAGTGACCATGCCGATGTTTTGCGCCAGTGATTGCAGCGTCACGTCTTGAATGTCGTATCCGTCCAGGCAAATACGGCCGTCTGTCGGATCATACAAGCGCGGGATCAGGTATGTGATCGTCGTCTTGCCGGCGCCGCTGGGGCCAACCAGGGCTACCAGTTGTCCCGGCTCTATGGTGAAGTTGATTTCCTGCAAAGCCCACTGCCGCGCCTGTCCTATCGCGTCGGCCTCATCTCCCTCATCTCCCTCATTGCCGGTCTCATCCTCTTCCATACCGGCACGGTCACGTTGTTTACCGCGTTTCAAAAAGGCTTCACCGCCCCCCCAGGTAAAGCGGGGGACTTCTTGCAAGCCGGCCGCCTGCCCCACTTTGCTGTAGTTAAAGGAAACATTCTCGAATTGGATACGGCCGTCCACCTGCCCCAACGCCCGCGCATCCTTCTCCTCCACAATCTCCACCGGTGTATCGAGCGCCTCAAAGACGCGCTCAAAGCTCACCATGCTTTGCGCAAACTCCACCGGCGCATTGGTCAAGGACATGAGCGGCCCATACAACTGCATCAAATAATTACCAAAGGCGACAATGGTGCCGATGGTGAACTCCCCCCGCAGCACCAGCAGGCCGCCAACCCAAAAGACAACGGCCGTGCCCACCGCACTCACAATACTCAACAGCATAAAAAACCAGCGGCCAATGACAGCCGAGCGAATGCCAATATCCCGCACGTCCCGCGCATCCTGGCTGAACCGATCCACTTCACGCTGTTCACGGCCAAACAGCTTCACCAACAGCGCGCCGCTCACGTTCAGCGTCTCGTTCATCGTCGCGTTCATTTCCGCGTTCGATTCCATAGATTGGCGGCGCAAATCACGCAGCACACGGCCGATGCGCCGCGCCGGCAGCACAAATAACGGCAAAATCAGCAGCGCCAACAGCGTCAGCCGCCATTCCAACGCCAACATAATCGCCAACGTTGCTACCAGCGACACAAAGTTAGAGATGATGGTCACAAGCGTATTGCTGATCGCCTGCTGCGCCCCAACCACATCATTGTTCAGGCGCGACATCAATTCGCCGGTGCGCGTTTGCGTGAAAAAGCGCAGCGACATGCGCTGCATATGCTGGTACAAAGCGCGGCGCAAATCATAAATGACGCCCTCGCCAACGGCCGAGTTCAACTGCCGCTGCCACACGCCAATCACCCCGCTGAGGATGGGAATACCCACCATGCCCAGCGCCAGCCAATTGAGCAGCGCCAGATTACGCTCTGGGATAGCCGTATCTATGAGGGCGCGAAAGAGTAAGGGGGAAACCAGCGACAAGCCAGAAATGAGTGTAATGGTGAAGAGCAGCAGCACAACCTGCCACTGATACGGCCGTGCAAAGCGCCACACCCGCAGCAGCAGTTCCCGCGTAATTGCGGGTCTGTCTTGTTCTTCATCATGCCGTAAGTAAGCAAACCAACCGCTTCCATGAAACATAACCGTAGTCTACTTACTTTTTTCAATTTTGCGACCAGGAAGCAAAAAAAATAGCGCCCTGGTTTCCCAAGGCGCTAAACTTTAAGCTAATTTATATTTCCTCAATAAGCACCTCCCTGCTTCATATTGAAGTCTTCTCAAGGGCTTATCCTGATACCAGTTCCATCAATAAGCATCTCCTTGCTTCACACAGAAGCCTAGTAAAGCGCTTATTCCTGGCTACAGCATACACTGTTTAGCGACCAATGGCAAGAGGTAATAAAGTACTACTATACGCCAGTTCGCGTTAAAATTATCGGGGATACTCTTCATTTCGGCCACGCTTGTCATGCCCCCATGTAGGTGAGGGAATGACGGGCAAAAGTGCAAACATAGTGGCGTAATCAGAGTTCAATATGTAACATGCAATACGCAACAGAATGGTCAGGCGCTATTTAGCCAGGACCCGATACGCATCTTTAACAGAAATGGACGTTTTCAGCCATGAATCAACCCCTCGCTTCCCTCAAAATCCTCGACTTCTCCACCCTGCTGCCCCCCTTTGATGGCGACACGTCCGCCTGGCACGCCGTCCTCAACCGCAACAAACGCTCGCTGGCGCTGGACTTGAAGCGGCCGGGCGCGGCGGAGGTGGTAAAGCGGCTGGTGACGGCCGTTGGCGGCGGCTATGACATTGTGCTGGAACAGTTTCGCCCTGGCGTGATGGAGCGCCTGGGCATTGATTACGCCGCGCTGCGCGCCGTCAATCCGCGCGTCATCGTCTGCGCCATCACCGGCTATGGGCAAACTGGCCCGTACAAGGATCGCGCCGGGCACGACAACAATTACATGGCGTTGTCGGGCGTCATGAGCTACACCGGGCGACGCACTTGCGGCCCGGTAGCGTTGGGCGTGCAGGTGGCGGACACGGGCGGCGGTTCGTTTGGGGCGATTATGGGGATACTGACGGCCGTTATCCAACGAACGCACACCGGCGTTGGGCAACTGGTGGACGTGAGTATGCTCGACATGGCGCTGGCGTGGCAGGCGCACCTTGCCAGCCATTACTTGGTAGGCGGCGAAACGCCAGAACGAGAACGAATGCCGCTGAATGGGGGTGGGCTGTATGATTATTATGAGACGCAGGACGGCCGTTTCCTCTCCGTCGCCAGCCTGGAACCAAAATTTTGGCAAGGTTTCTGCGCCGCCATTGGTCGCCCTGATCTGGTTGGCCCCGGTTTGCAGCAAGATTGGGCCATCCAACAGCAGGTAAAAGGGGAAGTGCGGGAGGTGATTGCCCAAAAGACGTTGGCGGAGTGGACGGCCGTTTTCAACCCCCTTGACGTATGCGTAGAACCGGTCCTGACCGTGCCCGAAGCGTTGCAGCATCCCCAGGCGCAGGCGCGGGAAATGGTGGCGCATGTGCCCAAACCGGATGGCGACACCCAACCCCAAATCGCCAACCCCTTCAAATTTTCCGCCGCGCAGGCCGTATACCGCCACATCGGCGTTCCCCCTGGCGCACATACAGACGAAGTGCTGGCGGAAATCGGTTATGATACGGTCGCTGTCGCCAGGATGCGGCGCTCCGGCATGTTGGGTTGACACAATACCGCGCGGCGCATCTTCTCCCCTGGTAATGGGTTATACAGTTTTATGGATGTTCAGAAAATCATTTTGGGTCTGGTTTGTAGTAACGACTTTAGTCGTCCAACGTGGGGCCGCTAAAGCGGTTACTACAAAAAATCATTTTGGGTCTGGTTTGTAGTAACGACTTTAGTCGTCCAGCGTGGGACCGCTAAAGCGGTTAC
>JACSRF010000086.1 GCA_014879875.1 Anaerolinea sp. | reverse complement strand
TTGGCTCCTTTGCACCTTTGCGTTAAAACTTCTTGCTCGGTGTGCAAGCATTTGACTTGTAAGGTACTATCTTGGTTGCGTCATGAAGTTCCTCGCGCGAGAAGCGTATGGGATCAGGCACGTTAAGCGGGTGATCTATCAAGTAATCGAGAAAATCCACGTAACCCTTTTCTTTGGCATCCTGTAGCAAATCCTGTTGGGTATGTGGTGGAGGGTTAAACTGGGTCAAAACAATAACACGTACCGCTTCATCTTCACTATGCTGCCGTAACTCGCTCTGTTTCTCTTTGGGCATAGCGGAGATAATATGCTTAATCGTTGTCTGAAATTCAATCGCGTACATTTTTCACACCATCATCCCTTGCTCGTCATCTAAAAATCCCCCGAATTTTTGCAAAGATACCATGCTGACCATTATAACAACTCTTGTGTAACGCGGGGGTGCGGAATTTCAACCTCAATTTCCAGGCCGCCATTCGTCTGATTGCGGAAATTTAACCGCCCCCCCATCAGCGCCACGCGCTCGCTTAACCCCAACAAGCCGTAATGCCCCGCCTGGCTCAACTTCGCCAGGTCAAAGTCATGCGCCAACCCTTGCCCGTTGTCGGCTACGGTCACTTGCAACATGCGCGGGGAGGTGTGCTGCAGCGTCACCTGCACCAATGTCGCCTCGGCATGTTTCCAGACGTTGCTCAGGCTTTCTTGCACGATGCGGAAAATGGAGAGTTCGATGGCTTCGGGTAAACGGCCGAATTCCGCAGCCAGCGTCAGTTGCACCTCAATGCCGGTGCGCAGGCGCCAATCGTGCGTGTAAGATTGCAGCGCCGCCCCCAAGCCCAGGCTGTCAATGGTTGGCGGGCGCAAATTGCCACAAATACGGCGCAAATCTTCAACCAATGTGCGAATGCTGCCACGTACCTCAGTCAGTTCGTCAGCCAGGCCGGCGTCTTCGGCCATACTTTCAATGTCCTCAATCTGGTAATTGAGGCTGAGCAAATCTTGAATCATCTGATCGTGCAGCTCGCGCGCCAGCCGTTTGCGTTCCTCCTCGCGCTCGGTCAGCAGGCGGCGCTGGGCGTCTTGCAGCGCCAGGTTGGCGCTGTCTAACGCCTTGACCTGATCGGCAAGCTGGTCTAGCAGTTGGCGATTGACCGAATCTTGCGCCGCCAGGTTGCGCCGCAGCAAAGTCTGGTTGTGGCGCAGCGTCTCCGCCTGTTTGCGCGCGCGGTAGTAGCTGTCTATGGCCCAAATGACGGGGGTGCGCTGTTGGCGATCGGCCGTGCCCACCAGCGCCGCCACAATTTCCTCCCGATTCGTCTCATCGGTGCGCCAATCTGCCACCAGCCGCCCTTCGCGCAGCACGACAATGCGGTCCGCCACCGCAAATAAATGGTCGAGATTGACGCTGCTAAACAAAACGGCGATATCGCGTTTTTGCCAATCACGAATCTGATCGAGCAGTATTTCCTGGTAAGGCAGGCTCAAAAAATTGGGGTCATCCACAATGCGCAGCCTGGTCGGCTGCGCCATCACTTGCGCCAATGCCACCAACTGGCGTTGTTCGCTGGACAGATTGCCCACTTTCACTTGCAATGAAGGCAGGCGCACATTCAGCGCCGCCAACAGGTGCGCCGTCTCCTCCTCCATTTTGCGTTGGTTGGGAATGGGCAGTCGTCGGCCCAAAAAAGTATGGTTCACTTCCTGGCCTAAAAAGACATTGTTGGTCACGTCGAATTGATCCGCCAGTTCCGGCTCCTGATGTACCACGCCAATGCCAACACGCTGCGCCTGGAACGGCCAATGCAGATATTGCTGGTCGAACAACATTTGCCCGCTGTCCGGGGCTTGCAATCCGGCCAAAATTTTGATGAGCAGTGATTTGCCCGCGCCGCTGCCCCCGGCCAGCCCCACCACCTCACCGGCATCCAGGTACAGGTCAACCCCCTGTAACGCCGCCAGGTTGCCAAAGCTCTTAGATAGATTGCGCGCGCTCAACAATGGCGTCAACATATCCTGAATCCTCCAACGTCCGACTCCTGACGCCCAACGCTCATCAAGCAATCGCATCCCGAATAATCTGGGTCAATGCGGCCGCATCCAGGTCTTTTTTATCTACAAAGGCGGTCGCTCCCGCTTCCAGACCGCGCCGGTGAAATTCTCGGTCTGGGTAGGCGCTGATTAAGATGATGCGGGTGGCGGGAACGGCCGCTTTCAACTTACGCACACAGCTAATGCCATCTTCGTCCCCTAAAACGACGTCAACGAAGGCTATCTTGGGTCTGACGCGCTGAATGATTTGCACCATCTCGTTCACATTTTCTGCCTCATAAATCGTAGCCTGGGGATATGCTTTGCCAATGGTGCGCCGCAGTTGATAGCGATACCGTTTATTGTCGTCCACAATGAGGATGCTGCCCTGTTCGGCGCCGTCTGCCCAATAACTGGGGTCAACATGAACGGCCGTTCCCCCCCCGGCATGGGCGATCAACTCTGGATGTTCGCGCGCATAATGGGCCGCTTCCAGGCGGCTTTGCACGTCCAGTTGGCGGTAAAGGCGGGTGAGATGGTTTTCCACCGTTTTCACGCTCAAATCAAGCTGGCTGGCAATGGTGCGATTATCCGCCCCATGCGCCAACAGCCGCAGCAGTTCCTTTTGACGTGGCGATAGGGAGGGCAGCGCCGCCAATGATGTGGCTGGGTTTAACAGCTTGCTTAGCAAAGGGCTGGAAATCCACCGTTCACCGGCAATGACGCGCTGCACCGCCAGGCGCAAATCGCTCAACGGCTGGTCTTTCAAATGGTAACCATCTACCCCGATCCCCAGCAGCCCTTGCACATAAACGTCATCATCATAGGCGCTGACAACGAGAATGCGCAGCCGGGGGTAGCGGGCGCGAATGGCGCGAATGGCGCCGATTGGCTCAAATTCCGGCATCGTCACGTCAATGAGCAAACAGTCAGGATGCAAATCGCTTAAGGCTTGCTGCACCTGTGGCCCATTGCCCACTTCGCCCACAATGACGATATCGGGCAGCCCTTCCAGCGCGTTGCGAATGCCGGCGCGGACGACTGCGTGATCATCGGCTAATAAAATACGAACGGGTTCCATAAGCTGCTTCCAACCCACATTTCCCACCCACTTTGCCATGAGGGGAAATCCCCTTATGCCATAAGGGAAATCCCCTGGTAGATAAGAGGGAAATAAGGGTACACGGCCGTTTCTTGTTACTGTTTAATATACAAAAGTCCCTAAATATGGTCAATCCGCACAATGAGGAGGTGGTTGAACGAAATAACGCACAGAATCTCATCACTCACGTTTTTTATCACTCAATTTTGGCGTGAAGCGTGAAATGTGAAGCGCAATACGCAACACGTCCTACGCAATACGCCAAACCCTTAATTGGTTACACCTTTTCTGGAGGAAAAGAAAGACATGCAAAGCAAATTCATGAAGTCAATTGTGACACTATTAGCGATATTGGCAATCATGGCCCTGGTTAGCTGTGGCGGTGGCGCTAATGAACCGGCCGGTAACACCACAGGCGCCAGCGACACGCCGGCCGTCGAAGTAGCCGGCAAAGTCGGCATTGTGCTGCCCACGAAAGATGAACCGCGCTGGGTGCAGGATGAAACCCGTTTCAAGGAAGCGCTGCAAGCGGCCGGTTACGACGTCGAAATCCTATTCAGCCAGGGCGATTCGGCCAAAGAGAAGGCGAACGTGGAAGACCTGATCACCAAAGGGGTGCAGGTAATCATCATCACGCCACATGACGGCACGGC
>JACSRF010000414.1 GCA_014879875.1 Anaerolinea sp. | reverse complement strand
TGATGGCCGAACAAGGGCTGGATATGGACGATCTGGACGAACTGACGGCCGTCGCCGCGACGGCCGTTGCCGCCGACATAGAGCCAGAAGAGCCGCCTGTGATCGCCGCAGAAATCGCGCCGGAACCACCAGCCGCGCTAGAACCGGTAACGGCTCCCGAAGTAGAAGCAGTTATTCCGTTAAGGGCAGCTACAGCCGCTGACGCCTTCAGTATGCTCGAAACCGACGAACTCGTCTTCCCGGAAGACGCCATGTTCCCGCGAGACGTGGGCGCGCCCACCGACGTACCTGAAGAGCTAGACAGCAGCATGGGAGATTGGCTGGCTGACTTGATGGCCGAACAAGGGCTGGATATGGACGATCTGACGGCCGTCGCCGCAACGGCCGTTGCCGAGGTTGAAGCAGAACCAACGGAAACCATATCACCGGTAGAATGGGTGACAGAAACAGAACCAGAACCTCCTCTCGCTATGGCTGAAACGCCGGAAACAGACACAACGGTTATAGCCGAGGTCGCTGAACCAGTTTTAGAACTTTTTGCCGAAGTAGATAGCAGCCTCGACTGGCTGGATGATTTCAGCGAACTTGTCGAACTTGATTTCGATGAAGAGACACCCCCGATCTCTGCGGCCAAAGCGGAGACCACACCACGGGCTGCTATAGACCCTTTTGCGGCCGTTGCCACACGCCTGGATGCTGAAATCAGCCGTATTACCGGTGAATCTGCCTCAGAACTAGAGGATACTTTATTCGCTGATTCTGAAATCAACATGGATGCCGAACTGGCCGAATCCTGGCCGGAATGGCTTTCGAATGATGACGATGAACAGCCTGGTTTAGGTGAAACGGGTTGGCTGCGTACACTCGCCGAACCTGACGTAGCCGGGTGGTTGGCGGCTGAAGAAGAAGGGCCAGACGAGCAGCTTTTTAGTTCTGCTGACGTGGATTTTGGCAAAATGGGGGCTATCGCGCCGGCTGCATTTGACGTGGGTCCCTTACCTGAACCGGAATCGGGATCGGTGGCCGATTTGTCAGATCCGCGCATCACGGTTCCCATCCTTACGGTAAACCCAGATGAATTGGACATGGCGCGCAAGGCCATGACTGCTGGCAACTATACACGGGCTGTTCATGCGTACCAGACGTTAGTGGAATCTGGGCAGGGGTTGAGCATTCTCATTGCCGATCTGGAAACGGCCGCACACCGGACCCCCCGTCAACCCACTGTACGCCGCTTGCTGGGCGACGCCTACATGCGCAATGGGCAGTTACAAAAAGCGTTGGACACCTACCGGCAGGCGCTCGATTTGCTGTAGTGCAGTTGCAAAACGGCCACAATCGTTTATCATTTGGCCGTCAAACGATAATTAAAAAGCGAAAGAGGCAGCGGAAGGCAGACATTGTCGCTGCCTTTTTCTTTGCCTAAATTTTTACAACGGAGTGAACAAGATGGAACGTACATTGATTTTAGTAAAACCAGATGGCGTGCAGCGTGGGTTGATTGGGGAAATTGTCGGCCGTTTTGAGCGTCGCGGCCTGAAACTGGTGGGCATGAAATTCATGCAAATGTCTCGCGAACTGGCGGAACAACATTATGGCATTCACAAAGGACGCCCCTTTTACGAGGCGTTGGTTGACTACATCACCTCTGGACCGATTGTGGCGATGGTCTGGGAAGGGAAAGAGGCCATTGCCGCTGCTCGCGCCACCATGGGCGCCACAAACCCGGTCAGCGCCATGCCCGGCACCATTCGCGGCGATTTTGGCATGGAAATCGGCCGTAACTTAGTGCATGGTTCCGACAGCGTGGAAAATGGCGTGAAAGAAGTGGCGCTTTTCTTCCGCGACGAAGAATTGGTTTCCTGGCAGCGCGTCACCGATAGCTGGATTCGCGAATAGAAAGGAAACTGTGGTTTGTTCGCATTGCGTATTGCGTATTACGTATTGCTCCCTGGATACGCAATACGCAATATTTATTCCATTTGCAGCACGGTATGCGCTTTGTTCCACAGATCTTCCAAATTGTAGTAGCTGCGTTTGGCGGGGGAGAACAGGTGAATAACCAGATCGCCAAAATCAACCAGCACCCAGCCATGCTGCGGCTCCCCTTCGATGCCCAGCGGCAGAACTTTGGCTTTTTTCTTGGCGTCTTCGGCAATGCCGTTCGCTAAAGCCTGGAGTTGGCGATCACTTTCGCCATTGCAGAGGAGAAAATAGTCGGCAAAAATTGCCTGATCGCGGATATCCAGTAAGGTAATGTTCGTTCCTTTTTTGTCCAGAATACTTTCAACCAATAAACGAGCCAGTTCTAAACTTTCCAGATAGCACCTCCATTATCCTGTTTGTTGAAATAATTGAATATAGGCAGAATTTTATCATGGAGATGGTGAACATGACAATTTTCCTGATTACTGTGCCAGTTTGATCAACCCTTTGTTGAACAAGTAAGTCACCAGAATTAGCCCTGATTGCCCAAAGGTATCTTGAATTTGTTGTAGGGTTGTCTGCCCATCCAGCGCATCAAGAATTGGTTTTGCCTCTGGTTTGACAGGGATAAGTTGGTTTCGATTCGCCAGCAAATAGCCAAAACGTTCTTCGCGGAGAGTGAAGTTCTGTTGGGGGCGTGCATGTTGATATAGTTTCACATGGGAAGGCTGCTGTATGGGTAGGTTATGTATCATTGGCTTTTGCATCAGCGGATCTTGATCTTGCCCCACATGAAAGGCCATAGCTTTACAAGCGCCGCGACAACGGGTAAATTCTGCACAATCTACACATGCCGATGGAATGAGCGCGCGCCATTGTTGCGCCGCTTCATTATGCCAAATTTCCTGAATCGTTTGGCTGAACAGGTTGCCCAGAATGTGTGGTGCGTGCGTACAAGGACGGACGGAACCAAACGGATCAATCGTACAACTTGTGATGCCGGCCGGGCAGCTTTTTGTTGGTTTTCCGTCAAAACATGAGGGGACACAGTTGTTAAACTGCACGCGGAGTCCCTCTTGCCGTAGCCTATGCACAGTCTTGGCAGCCTGGCGAAATTCTGCTTCGGTCAAGTTGGTCACCGGAGTGGGAGGCCCGTAGTAACGGCTGAATGCGGCGAATCTGGCGCCTAATTCTTGCGATAGGGCAGCTATGGCCGGTACATCTTCGTAGTTACGCCTGGTAAGAACTGTATTGGTATTAATGAACAGTCCCGCTGCTGCGGCCAGGCGAATTGTGTCTGTCACGCTGGCAAACGAATCAACACCGGTGAAGGCATGATGAGATTTGGGAGAACGGCCGTGTAACGAAATCAACACGCCATCCAAATTAGTACATGTCTGTAGCAGCGTCAAGGTCTCGTCTCGACGACGCCATAACCCATTGGAAAAAAGAACAAACGGGACGTTCAGACTATCAACAAGGTGAATAAGTTCTGCAAACTGGGGATGGAGGGTTGGTTCCCCACCGGTTATCCGCATACTGACAATATGTGGCCTTAACTGTGATAGCAAGTGACGCCAACGTTCCACAGGTATCTCACCGAAGTCACGGTTGAAAACATTGCCACAACCAACACAGACGCTGTTACAGCGTGATGTCAATTCCAGTGTGTAAGTTGTCGGTGTGGCAGGAATAAATAATTTGTTCATTGGCTTGCTCCGCTTAAACTTCACACTCAGAATCAATCAGCAACGCCTCAAACTGCTTGCGCGAAAGTTGTACAGGACTGTCTACAAGTTCCACAACCAGCATGGCTTCTGGCTCCGGTTGCAGCAAAAAAGAGCAATCTCCCTTTGCTACAGAATGGCTTTTACTATTCGCGTATATTCCGCCGGATCCTTCATCGTTTGGCTCAGACATAGTCGTTATACTCCTTGAGCAACTGGAAAAGACGCGCTACGTCAGGTTCAGTTTCCGCCAGCCCTCTTTCGCGCCATTCATCAATAATGTAATCCGCATAAAAACGTCGTAGGCTTTGTGGCAATTGCACAAAATGGTTGACAACCTGATCTAACTCTCGACGCATCCGGCCGCGCTCGTAACGAGCGCCAAAATCAAGATCGCGGATAAAGTGTTCAAACGCCTTCGCATAGCGTTCTTCAGCGAAAGCAATATACCCAGCTGTAGCTTCGTAGACGCTTAACAACAACAGGTAATCAAATTTCTCCGCTAGAGGATAACCTGCTTCATGACACGCTTTGGCCCTATCAAAAAATGTTTTAACATGTGACACGTTTCCTGACTCTTGCAATATCTGGTGGCCCTCACCAAATTCGATTAACCCCATCGTTAACCATGCTTCGGCCAGGGCATATTTGGCGCCACTTTGCTCTGCTAAACGTAGACCTTCTGCAACTTTTTCCCGCGCTTCCTGAAAACGTTTTTCCTGGCGTAACATCATTGCCTGTAAATTGAGCGTATCGGCGAGTTCAGCCAGTAGTTGTTGATCGCGGAACGTGGCTTCTGCTTGTGCCCCAAGTTTTTGCGCCTGCTTTTGTTCGCCAATGAGGTGACGCATAAATGCTGAATGACGATTTGCGTGCGCCAACCCTATCTCATCGCCTGCTGCCTGGTAAAGCTCTTGCGCTAATCTGAAATAGCGGGCTGCTTCGTTGGTATTACCGGTTGTCCACATAATCGTTCCCATTACCAGCCGACTGCCCGCTATTAATTGGGCGTCCCCCAACCGCTCGCGTATCAGAAGACCCTGTTGGCAAAAACGACGAGCCTGGACAAATTGGCCCATTTGCCGGTAAGCCCAGGCGCTTTGGTTCATGGCGTTAGCCACTGCTTCATCAGGCTGGTAGGCTTGTTCAATATCGAGTAGTTCCTGAAAAACTTTAATGGCTTGTTGCCATTCACCGCGAGTCAATAAATCCTCGCCCCATTGTCGTAAGTGCGCCACATAATGGGGATCAATCAGCCGCAAAGAATCTTTCACATATTCACACTCTTCGATTACTTCCGGAAAATCTGTCGCCAGGTTACGTTCTTTCCATTTTGCAATAGTGTAGTCACAATAGCGACGGGCCAAGTCTCGTCCTTCATTTACAAATGAAGCAAGATAATGAAATCTGTCACTGAGGCCGTTGAGGGCGCGGGCAAATCTTGCATCCTTGAAGTGGCAAGAAATTTCGCATTCGGCAATATAGTAATCAAATGCTGTCTCCCAATCTTGCTGCGCAAAAAAGGCAATATCCCCCATCACCCATTCATACACGCTGGCCGGCCCCAAATAGTTGCGCTGGCGCGCCAGTTGTCCCCCTTCTGGATCGTTGTATTTTCGATAGGCATTCCGGTAATATTCTTTTGCTTCTTCCATGTTGGTACGGTCGTGGAATCTGCCCCAACGAAAGTATATCCGGCAAAGCGTCAGGTTGCATTCGGCTATTTTGTAGTTGTCGTGAATGCGTCTGGCTACATTCAATGCCTGGTGCGCCAGCTCTTCTGCTTCTAAGAAACTGGCATCAGATTCTCCTATAGCTGCGTATTTATCTATAAGCATACGGGATTCAAGGTTCAGGCAATCAGCCTGTCCCAACCCAATACCTTTGTCGGCAAAGATCTCTTTTGCCTGCCGGATCAGCGGCAAGGCTGTGTCTATATCCCCTGTGCGAAAATGGAGGTAGCTTTGATACTTGATGGCATTAGCCAATCCTTCTACATGGCCGACTTCTTCAGAAATCTGACGGGCGCGGCGCAGGTATTGCGCGGCCTCTGTGCTGTTACCGGTTTCCCAGGTCACCATGGCGCGCACGTAACAACTGGAAGCAATCCCTTTGCGATCGTTTAATTTCTCTCTGATTTTAAGGCCTACCAGACTGTAGCGATTGGCGCGCTCAAAATCACCGCTCAGACGACTGACGTTGGCGATATTGTTCATGGTTTCGGCCATTTGACGAGCGTCATGTTCGGCCAGGCTGTAGTTCAGAGCTTCCTCGTAAGCGTTAATGGCCTGTTCCCAATTGCCGAGGAGCCTGTGACAATAGCCGAGCGCATTGCAAACGGTGTCCATTTCTTCATGGACCAGCAGCGTCTGTAATTTTTCTTTAGCCGGTTGAATGAGAACAACTGCTTCCTGCACCTTTTCTTCGGCGCGAAGCAGTCGCCCTTTGTGAACGTCAGCCCAAGATTTGAGTGCGGGATCGAAATCGCTTTCAAAATGGAGGAAGGTGTTGAGCAGTAATTGGGCAAAACCTAGCTGGTGACGGCTGAGGGCCTCACGAAAAATGGGGCTGAAAGTTTGATGTCCATGTTGGACACTGGCGTAAAGATGATGGTAAAGCTGCTCGGTGGCAAGCGCCTGCCTGATAACTTCGTCTGTTTCTGTTTTGAGCCGCTGGTTGTAGAATTGAACCATTTGCTCACTGAGGTGGCGGCGACGCGCCTTTTGGCGGTCGAGTAAAGGCCATACGTGTTCCTCTACCATCCGCTGCATTTCGTCGTGGAGGCGGATACCCCCACCCGGTTGTGGTTTCACAAAGCTATAGGAACGCAAGGAGTCGAGTAAGGCTGCGCTGTCTTCCAGGGAGAATTCGTTGTGCAAGTGTGTGTAGCGCCCGGCGTCAAAGTAGTGGTAAGCGTGGGCCATATCCAGGATGGCTTCGTTTTCGGGTTTGGCTAACTGGGTGATTTGTTGCACCAGGCTGCGTTCAAAGTCCTGTTTCAGTTGCGCAAATGTGCCTTCGTCAAGTTCGGCTAACGGCCGTTCCGGTATTTCCAAGTTGGCTCCCCGGCTCAGCCAATCAACGGCCAGGTCAAGTAGAATCGGACGACCGCTGCATAATTGGCACACCCAGATTGACTGCTCTTTATTCTCGGCCATCAGATACTCGCCTGGCGTTGTGCGTGTAAAATACGCGCGCGCTTCTGGGTCGGCCAGGCCACGCAAAGGAATAACGTGAATGCTATCAGGCTTTTTGATCTGGCTTTGTATGTGTTCGCCAACCTCATCATTTTTACGACCGGCCAGGAAGATGATGGTGTTTTTTAGTTGCAAGAGAATGTTTAGGAGGTCGCCCCACTGCCCCAGGTCTTGCACTTTTTCGATGGTATCAAAGAAGAGGACGATCTCTTTTTGCGCTGCCAATGTCTTGAAGTCCTGTACAAAAGCCTCTCTGGTGTGGATTTCCTGATCTTCCACCCACAGGCGGCTGATGCCGCGCTGCTGCATGTCTCGCAGTCGTTGAGCCGCTTCAAAGAAATTGGCAAAGAGCGCTTGCGGCGTCTCAAGCTGCCGGGCAATTTCCTCCAAGATGTTTTGCACAATGTGCAGTCTTAGATCGTCAAAATCCAGTAATTCTGTGATGCGACATGCTTCATTTTGGCTGTAATGCTCATGCATGGCGCGCAACAGGGTCGTTTTACCAATGCCGCCCATTCCGTGAATGCAGAGAAAGCAGAGGTTTTTGTTGGCGGCGACGGCCGTTTCTATTTCTTCCCTTTCTCCTTTATATCCATACAATGTGACAGTTTGCCCGTTCATCTATACCTCCTTCCCCAAAAGAACTATGCCCAAGTCCGAGCTTCGATCGCATCCAAAAGAAATTGCATCGTTTCGTCTCCGGTGCGGCGGTTGATCAAGTCATTGAGTTCCACGTCGCGTATTAAAGCATCTTGAAGTTGGGTGAGTTGCAACCTGTCACGCGGATCTTCAACGTTTGCCAAATATGTTTTTAATCTCTCAATTAATGTGCCCCGAAGTTTTGTTTGTTGTTCGTCAGGCGGCGTTAATTGCAATGTATGGTAGAGGCTTTCAATAACAGCAACACGCCACACCTCAGTATTTACATGTTCCCGTTTGCAAGCCCGCTCATGAAACAGTTTTTGAGCCTGTGTATTCATTTTGTTGAAGAAATCAGAATCGTTTAATTGGATCTGCATCGCTAATATACGACGCACAATTTGATCTGAGAACATGGGATCATTAGCGGTAGGAGGGCTAATTAAACGGGTACGAAGCATATCGCGAATTAGCTCCCAGCTTGAATTGTATTCAGGAGCTGTAAGGAGTTTTTCTTGCAAAAAATAATCCAGAATTTCCAGGTCGAATCTCCGGACAGGACTCAACTTCCTAAAGACCTCTGACAATGCCTGTGGTAACGGATCTCTTAAACCGTTAATCAGCGTTTTAATAATAGGTTCAATGCATATCTGGAAAAGCGTGCCGGTTTGTTGACCGTTTTGAAATTGATCCCGAAAAAACGAAAACTCTATGTCTTGAAAAATGAACCCCACCTCTGTAATTTTGTCCAGCACACTACAAATACCTTGCGGATGCCCCCCACTAATATTCAGCACTTGCCACGTTAAATCATCCAGAAACTGCCTGTCTGGTTGCATTCCCATAGCGCTAGCCCGCAGTGCAATCATCTCATGTACGGCCATACTATTAAAAGGACTGAGTGGTATTGTTTTCAGTGGATAAGGCGCGCCACGTCCCCAATCACTCACATAACGCCCGCTAAATACAACTCGTAATTTTCGCTGGCCCTTATTTAAACCTCGATCTAGTTCGTACATTAGATGTTTCAGCCAGACGCTAGTAGAACGAGGTAAAACCTCAACACCGTCCCACAACAGTAATACATTTGCTTTTTGCCGGTTGAGGAAGGGTACCAGCTTGCTAATAATTGCTCTTTCACCAGCATCACTGGGAATAATAAATGAGGGAGAAGCGGAAAACTGCAAGACGATCGCATTGGCGATTTGCGACCGGGCTATGATATGACTATCCTCGCTGCGCATGACAGGATCCTGTTTGAGATCCAGGTAAGCAGCTTTCCATGTTTCCAGGTTGCTGTTTTCGTATGAACCTTTGATTTTGTGCAAGAGGTAAGTCTTGCCATAACCAGCGGCGCCATCCACCAGGATGAAACGGGGGGCGCCGGGTTTGCAGATTAGATCAAGCTCATAAGCACGATTAACAAACTCAAAATTAGCCGGCAAGTCAAGAGCAGGATGCGCGTCAGCTACAAGCAGATCATCTCGTGAAATATGCGCGCGTCTTTCGAGAATATGGTCAACTAACGCGGGAATTCGCCCATGCCGCTCGCAATACTGAATGAGGTTCAAGGCGGTCACGCCTTTTTGGTCGCCCTGAATGTCTTCAAATTCTATATTCAGATCGGAACACAATAGTTTGATCTCTGCCTCGTTAAATGCGTTGGACAATGCCCAGTGCAGTTTGCTGCGATCAATTCCTTCTACTTCTGATAACCTTTCGTTTCGGTTTGACATCACTTCTCCTCCCTTCGTCGTCACCAGGTATCCCATAGTAGATGCCTCTACCTTACAGGGGATCTCTATACGAGAAGACCTACAGATTATTACGCTGTTGTAAAACAGTAGAAAGCTTGTCCCTTCAGGCCATAATTAAATATTGTATGTTTGTGCAAGCTTGTTGTATAGTGACAAAACTCACCTCTGGGCAAGCAATTTAGCACTGAGACAAATGTTCGTTTACCGGAGACGCTGTTTTGTAAGTCGAACTTGCGCATTGCCCGGTATCTCCTTTACAATTAGCGCGGATGTTCTAACATATGGAGGTTGTTATGTCTTACGAAATTCCGCCGCGCAGTGTGCCGGAGAATGACGCCGGTTACTTTGAGAAGATCACCCAGGCTGTGTTTCAGGCCGGGTTTAGCTGGCAGGTCATTCGCAGTAAGTGGCCTGATTTTCAACAGGCGTTTGCGAATTTTAACGTGGACCACGTAGCCGCGTTTACGGAGGAGGATGTGGAACGGCTGCTGGAGGATAAGGGGATTGTGCGCAACGGCCGTAAAATCGAAGCCACCATCCACAATGCCCGCCTTTGCCGGGACCTGATCGCCCAACATGGCTCCCTGCGCGCCTGGCTGCACACCCTCGACGCCGATTATTACGTCCGCGAAAAGCAGTTCTGCCAGCAGTTCAAATTCATGGGGCCGATGGGCGCGTTTTTCTTCTTCTGGTCCGTGGGGGAAGATGTGCCGTCCTATGAAGAGTGGCAGGCGCGGCGGGAGAAGTGAACGAGGATTTGCAGCGCAAACTTTCCAGTTTGCGCGGGCGAACTGGGAAGTTCGCCCTACAGTTTTGGAGGAGCGGGTGATGAGTTTTTTGCGTGGAGTTAGTTCGGAGAGTGAAACGTGGTCGGTGAGTGAGTTGACCGGCTACATTCGTGATCTGTTTGCGATTGATTTTCGGTTGCAAGACGTGGAGGTAGAAGGGGAGATTTCCAACTTCACGCAGGCGCGGTCGGGCCATTTGTACTTTACGTTGAAGGATGCCCAGGCGCAGTTGAAGTGCGTGATGTGGCGCTCGGCGGCCGAACAACTGCGCATTTTGCCACGAGATGGGGACGCGGTGGTGGTACACGGCCGTATCTCCATCTATGAAGCGGGCGGCATTTACCAACTCTACGCGGATGGGTTGCAGCCGGCCGGACGCGGCGACCTGGCGCTGGCTTTTGAGCGGCTCAAGCAGCAGTTGGCCGACGAAGGGTTGTTTGCCGAGGCGCACAAAAAGCCGATTCCCCAATTCCCACGCAAAATTGGTATTGTCACCTCCGCCGATGCGGCGGCGCTGCGCGACATTCTCAACGTGTTGGCGCGGCGCTGGCCCCTGGCGCAGGTGTTGATCGCGCCGACGTTGGTGCAGGGCAGCGACGCGCCACCGCAAATTGTGCGCGCCTTGCAATGGCTGGACGGCCGTAATGACATTGACACCATCCTCATCGCCCGCGGCGGCGGTTCGCTGGAAGATTTGTGGGCGTTTAACGATGAACGAGTGGCGCGCGCCATTTTTGCGGCGCAGCAGCCCATCATCAGCGGCGTGGGGCATGAGGTGGACTTCACCATCACCGATTTTGTGGCCGACCTGCGCGCCCCCACGCCATCGGCGGCGGCGGAATTGGCGACGCCGGACATTGCCGAGATTCGACCGTTGGCGGCGGCGCTGCAAGAGCGGTTGGCGACGGCGATGGCTGATCAACTCGAAATGAAGCGGGGGCAGGTGCAGACGCTGCTGCGCCATTTGGGGCATCTCAGCCCGCGCGTGCGGTTGGACAGTCATCGGCAGCGGTTGGATATGCTGCACGGCCGTTTACACCAAACCATGCAGCGCCGCCTCGACCGGCAGCAAAACCGGCTGGCGCTGCTACAAGCGCAGTTGGCGACAGTGGGGCCGCTGGCGACGCTGGCGCGAGGGTATGCCATTGTGCGCGATGGGGACGGCCGTATTGTGCGCAGCGTCAGCCAGGTCAGTGTGGGGGATGGGTTGGAAGTGCAGGTGGGTGACGGCCGTTTGGGGGTAACGGTGCAGACGGTATAGTTTGTACAAATTGGTAAGTAATTGTTCACCCCCGCCCCCTGAGCGTTCGACTGATCTCACGCCGAAGTCCTGTCGGAGGGGGTGGGGGGGTGACAAACTCAACCGACGGGGTGAATGATTACCGGTCAGGAGACCGGCCACAGCCCCGAAATACTGAGATGTTACTGAACACTGGTATCAGCCAGCGTATTCGCCTACAAATCCGGAATACTCCGCTGCAAAATCGGCAGTTCTGCCAGCGCCTTGCCCGCGCCCAGCGCCGTGCAGGCAAGCGGGTTATCCGCCACATAAGCGGGCACACCCGTTTCCCGCGTCAACAACGTATCTATTTCACGCAACAGCGCCCCGCCGCCTGTCAGCGCCATCCCGCGGTCAATGATGTCGGACGCCAGTTCCGGAGGCGTTTTCGCCAGCACCGCCCGCACCACGTTCACAATGGCCGCCAGCGGCTCTTGCATTGCCTCGACCACTTCGCTGGAACGTACTGTAATCGTCTTCGGCAGTCCGGCAACCTGGTCACGCCCCTGCACCTGCATTTCCATCTCGTCATCCAGCTCAATGGCTGCGCCGATCTTGATTTTAATGGCTTCGGCCGTTGGCTCGCCAATCACCAGGTTAAACTTCTTGCGCACGTAAGCGATGATCGCTTCATCCAGATGGACGCCGGCCACGCGCACCGACTCGGCGCATACAATTCCATTGACAGAGATCACGGCCGCTTCCGTAGACCCCCCGCCTATATCCACCACCATATTCCCGGTGGGTGTGCCAATTGGCAGCCCAGCGCCAATGGCCGCTGCCAGCGGTTCCGGGATGATGTGAACTTCACGCGCGCCGGCTGCCAATGCCGCTTCGCGCACGGCGCGCCGCTCCACGCTGGTCACGCCATATGGCACGCTGATCATCACCACCGGGCGCCGCAGGTGAAAACGGCCGGTCACCTTATTGATGAAGTATTCCAACATGCCCTGGGTGACAAAGTAGTCGGCGATAACGCCATCCCGTAACGGCCGCATCACTTCCAGGTTGTCAGAGGTACGGCCGTACATCTCCTTCGCCGCCCGCCCCACTTCCACAATAATCGTCTTGTCGCCATCATCCTGAATGGCGACCACCGACGGCTCTTGCAGCACAATACCACGCCCCTGCGTGTAGACCAGCACGTTCACCGTACCCAGGTCAATAGCGATATAAGGCGTAAACCAGGCCACGGCTAATTCTCATCTTCTTGACGCGAATATGCGCCGGTCGGCATGGTGCGGCGGCGGCGGCGCTGCGCCACGTCAATGCGCACCTGCGCCCGCTGCAGCGACGCGCGAATTTGCGCATACCGATCCGGGTCTTCCGGCACGCCTTCTTTCATGAACCGCAAAGCCCGTTCGCGCGCCTGTTCGGCCCGCTCAATATCAATTTCCGCCACGTGCTCCGCCGAATCGGCCAGCACAATCACCTTATCCGGCTGCACTTCTGCCAGTCCCCCGCCAATGGCGAAAAATTCTTCCTCGCCTGCCTTACGCACAATCACTTCGCCAAAGGTCAGCGTCGTCAGCAGGGGCGTATGATGCGGCAAAATACCCAGCCGGCCTTCCGTGCCCGGCAAATTCACCGCATCAACCGCACCGCTAAAAACTGTGCGCTCTTGCGTTACAATCTCGCATTGAATTGGCATACTTTCACCTGCCATATCCGTGAACCGTAATCCGTTCCAATTGATTTTACGGATTACGATTTACGGATTACGATTTACGATAACTATTACTACGCCTCAGTCCGCAGCCGTTCCGCCTTCTCCAACACCTGGTCAATGCCGCCGACCATATAGAAAGCCTGCTCCGGCACATCGTCGTGCTTGCCATCCAAAATTTCACGGAAGCCGCGCACCGTCTCGTGTGTAGGCACATACTGCCCGTTCAAGCCGTGGAACTTCTCCGCCACAAACATCGGCTGCCCCAGGAAGCGTTCAATCTTACGCGCCCGCGCCACCAGCATTTTCTGGTCTTCGCTCAACTCGTCAATACCAAGAATGGCGATAATGTCCTGCAAATCCTTATACGTTTGCAGTACCTGCTTCACCTCACGCGCCGTATTGTAATGCAATTCGCCAACAATGTCTGCCTGCAACGCGCGGCTGGAAGAAGCGAGCGGGTCCACTGCGGGGAAAATACCCCTGGCAAACACACTCCGATCCAGTGTAATCACTGCATCCAGGTGGGAAAAAGTCGCCACCGGCGCCGGGTCAGAGTAATCATCGGCGGGCACGTAAATGGCCTGCATCGAAGTGATGGAACCTGTCTTGGTGGAGGTAATACGCTCTTGCAGCGCGCCCATTTCTGCCGCTAACGTTGGCTGATACCCGACGGCGCTGGGCATACGTCCCAACAACGCGGACATCTCCGAACCGGCCAGGACATAACGGAAGATGTTGTCAATGAAGAGGAGCACATCGCGTCCTTCATCGCGGAAATATTCGGCCATCGCCAGGCCGGTCAACGCCACGCGCAAGCGCACGCCAGGCGTTTCATTCATCTGCCCAAAGACCATGGCCACGGAATCCATCACGCCGTATTCCTGCATTTCGTAGTACAGGTCGGTGCCTTCACGGGTACGCTCGCCCACACCGGCAAAGATGGAAACGCCTTCATGCTCACGCGCCACCGAGCGAATCAATTCGGCAATGGTCACGGTCTTGCCCACGCCCGCGCCGCCGTAGATGCCGGTTTTGCCACCCTTGATGAATGGGGCAATCAGGTCAATGACCTTCATGCCGGTCTCAAAGGTCTCTGCTTTCGTGCTTTGATCCTGGAATTCAGGGGCATTGCGATGAATGGGATAATAGATGTCTGATTTGGGGGTTGTGCCGCCATCAATGGCTTCACCGACGACATCAAAAATGCGCCCCAGGGTAACGGGGCCAACGGGCACTTTGATGGGACTGCCGGTAGCGACGACGGGCACGCCACGCGGAATACCATCCACCGCGCCCATCGCGACAGAACGTATTGTGCCGCCATCTAAATGCTGCTGTACTTCAAGCACAAGACGGCCGTTAGGCCCATCTACATGCAGCGCTTCATAAATTTCCGGGAGATGCCCGGCAGGAAATTCAACGTCAACCACCACACCACGAATGGCTGTAATCTTGCCTGTTGCCATACATTCCTCCACATATAGAAAATCATGAAGGATGAAACCTTTCATCCTTCATGATTCATAATTACTTTCTCAGCGATTCTGCGCCACCGACAATATCCAGAATTTCACTGGTAATACTCGCCTGCCGCGCTTTGTTACGATCCAGGGTTAAGACATCAATCAATTCGCCCGCATTGTCCGTCGCATTGTTCATCGCCACCATGCGCGCGCTGTACTCACTGGCCAGCGCTTCCAAAATGGATTGGTAAATCTGCAACTGTGTAAAGCGCGGCACAATCGTATCCAGCAGCACTTCTGGATGTGGCTCGTAGGTATATGTGCGCAGCGACGCCGCTTCGAAATCCACATGCTGCACATACTCGGCCACGGCCATCCCCGCAAAATCCAACGGTTTCAAAGGCAAAAGTTGCTTCACCGTTGGCCGCCGGTTAATCAGGTTGATGAAATCGGTATACGCCACAAACACCTGATCTACCTTGCCCGACAGGTAATCTTCCATAACGATTTTAGCAATTGGGGTGATGTCCAAAATAGAAGGCGTATCCCGGTTTTCAAACGTGGCGACAACGTTATAGCCACGTCGAATCATCAAATCACGCCCCTTACGGCCGACGGCCACCACCTGCACCGGCGCGTTCAGCGCCCTGATAAACACTTCCGTGCGCTGGATGATATTGGTGTTGTAAGCGCCACACAAGCCACGGTCGCCAGAAATGAGGATCAGTCCCACATTTTTGACCGTTTCGCGCACTGTCAGCAGCGGGTGCGTGGTATCGGGCTGTGCCGCCAGGTTATGCAGAATCTCAAACGCCTTGCCGGCATAATCGCGGGTCGCTTCCACCTGTTTTTGCGCGCGGCTGGCCTTAGAGGCAGAAACAGCCGCTAACGCACTCGTTACCTGCGAAATATTCTTAATACTCTTGATGCGTTTGTTTAATTCGCGTTCAGTAGCCATTGTGTCTCCGGTGTTGGCGCATCAGGCCGCGCCCGACACACCAATCACAGCAAACCGCGCCTTACGCCGCAGGTGGCGTCCAGGTCGTGTTAAAATCCTCAATCGCCTGCCGCAACGCCGCTTCAATCGCATCATTCCAGGCGCCACTCTCAAAAATCGGCTTTCCCACAGCGGGCTGCGCCGTATCCATATAGCGCACAAAATCTTCCATCCAGCGCCGCACATGCTTCACTTCTACTTTATCCAAATAGCCACGCGCGCCAGCATAAATGATCATAACCTGGTGGTGCAGCGGCCACGGGCTGTACTGCGGCTGCTTCAAAATTTCCATCAAGCGTTCGCCACGCGCCAATTGACGCTGCGTTGCCGGATCCAGATCAGAGCCAAACTGCGCAAAAGCAGCCAACTCGCGGTACTGCGACAGGTCTGCCTTCAACCCACCCGTTACCTTGCTCATCGCCCGTTTTTGCGCGGCGCTGCCCACACGCGACACCGATAAACCGGCGTTGATCGCCGGCCGCTGCCCCGCATTGAACAGGTCCGTTTCCAGGAAAATCTGCCCATCGGTGATGGAAATGACGTTCGTGGGAATGTAAGCAGATACGTCACCCAGCAAGGTTTCGATGATCGGCAGCGCCGTCAGCGAACCGCCGCTGCCAGGCACTTTCTTCGCCTCATATTTTTCCTGCTTAGGATCGCCCAAAGCTTGCAAACCCTTTTCAATTTCTTCTTCTTGCAAGTTACCAAAATAACGCTTGCCGTCTACGCCCATGGTTTCGGCCGTTACCTCGGCTCCCTTCTCCACAATCACCCACTCATCGCGCAGGCGCACCGCGCGTTCCAACAACTGGCTGTGCAGGGAGAAAATGTCACCAGGGTACGCTTCGCGGCCGGGTGGGCGGCGCAAAATCAAGGACATTTGGCGGTAAGCCCAGGCGTGTTTGGACAGGTCATCATAAATCACCAGGGCATCTTTCCCCTGGAACATGAATTCCTCGCCAATGGCGCAACCGACATAGGGCGCAAAATATTGCATCGGGGCGGGGTCAGATGCGCCGGCCACGACGACGACGGTGTAATCCATCGCGCCATACTTTTCCAGTGTATCCACCACGTAGGCTACCTGCCCCATGCGCTGCCCAATGGCAACGTAGATGCAAATCATATCTTTGCCTTTCTGATTAATAATCGTGTCCAGGCAAATGGCCGTTTTCCCAGTCTGGCGGTCGCCGATGATCAACTCGCGCTGGCCCCGGCCGATAGGAAACATGGCGTCTATCGAGATAATGCCGGTCTGCACCGGCGCATCCACGCCCTTGCGCGCAATGACGCCGGGGGCAATGCGCTGAATGGGGCGAATGGCGCTGGCCTTGATCGGCCCTTTGCCATCAATGGGATTACCCAACGCATCCACCACACGGCCGATCAGGGCATCTCCCACGTTCACCGACGCAATTTCACCGGTAGCGCGCACTTCGTCGCCCGCCTCAATGCCGGTATAGTCGCCCATGATGACGATACCGACGCTTTCTGGCTCCAGATTCAGCGCCAGGCCGGCGACGCCATTTTCAAATTGTACCAACTCGTTGGCCCGCACGTCGGCCAGGCCATTAGCGAGGGCAATACCATCATAAACGGAAACAACGTTCCCCACGCTGCGCGATTGAACCTGGTGTTCAAACTTTTCAATTTGTCCGAGCAGCGTATCCGTAATATTTTTGAAGTCTGGGGCAAGAGTTGCCATTCACCAACCTCCTCAGGATTTACGATTTACGATTTACGATTGACGATTTACGATTGACAGTCGTCATTCATTACTTGGTCAGATTTTCCACAGTGACCGCGTCTAGTTTGGCGACAACGGCCGTTACCAATTGTACCGCACGATCATAATCGTCACGATGAATAATGGCGCCATGACTGTGAATGTGGCGCGCAGCGACGCCAATGACCACAGTCGGCACACCGGTTCCATGCAAATGAATCGCCGCGCCATCCGTCGTGCCAGCGGCAATGACCGAAAATTGGAGGGGGATACCCAGCGCTTCGGCTGTGTCTATGACCAGATCACGCAGCTTAATATTGGGGATCATACGCGCATCATACACCAACACCGTTGGCCCGCCACCCAACTTCACGCTTGATTCTTCCGCTTTAATACCTGGCACATCCCCGGCAATATCTGATTCTAAAATGATGGCAACGTCCGGGTTGATGGCGCGCGCGCTGGTGGTCGCGCCCCGTATCCCCACCTCTTCCATCACCGTCTGCACCCCATAGAGGTGGTTGGGGTGATGGTGCGTTTGGAAGTAACGCAAGGCGTCAATGACCACCGCGCAGCCTACACGGTTATCAAACGCTTTCGCCAGATACGTTTTCTCATTCGCCAACACCACAAAGCTGCTATCCGGCACAATCGGGTCGCCAATACGCACGCCAACGGCCGTTACTTCCTCTTTCTTCGTCGCGCCAATGTCAATGTACATCTCCTTCTTGACGACGACTTTGTTGGCTTCATCCGGCGGCAACATATGCGGCGGCTTGGCCCCGATCACGCCAAGCACATCTCCCTGGCGCGTCTTGATGATCACCCGATGCCCTAGCAGCACCTGATCCCACCAGCCACCAAGTTGTTGGAACTTGACGAACCCTTCATCGGTGATATGCGTCACCATGAAGCCAATTTCATCCATATGACCGGCCAACATCACTTTTGGCCCATCCCCTGGCTGAGAACAGATCAGGCTGCCCAACTTATCTTGGGTAACCTCGCCTAATGGGTCCATGTAGTCACGGAGTAACGCCCGTATTTCTGTTTCATAACCGGGGACGCCGTGCGCTTCAGTTAAAGATTTCAGGAGTTGTTGTGTTTGATCCACGTAATGGCTTCCTTGTTGGAAATTTGTAGCAGCGCGTAACCTTAAGCTTGAAACTTGATCATGAATCTTGGGAGACCTCACAAGCCTGAGCGGTATTTGATTCAGGCTGTTAATTGTACCTCCAAAGCAGAACAGATGCCCAGGCACACTCCTGGTATCCTACGGGATGTTACCCTAGCGCCATTCTTTTGTCCAATTATTCACAAATTCTCCAGGCAAGGCGAGTCGTAGCGAAACGAGACGTTTGGTTTCCTAACCTGGACAAGCCGGAAAAGAATTTAACGCAAAGACACAAAGAGACAAAGAAGAAGAAAATCCTTTGCGCCTTTCTTCCTTTGCCCCTTTGCGTTAAAAATTCTTGTACATCA
>JACSRF010000425.1 GCA_014879875.1 Anaerolinea sp. | reverse complement strand
ATTCGCTGTCGTCACCGTGAAGATGAGATTTGTCAGTCAATCAGCGTAACTTATTTAATCCGTGTTCCTTATTTCCGATAATGTCTAAGATACAGGAGCGGAGTGGGAACACAGAGGAAACCCTGTGTTTCGGTCATTCTGTTCTCTCTGCTCTCTCTGTGTAGCTCAGTGCCATCTCTGTGAACTCTGTGTACCTGTAATGATTACACCAGACGACAGCAGCCCATGATCCTTGCGTGCTCAGGCGGCCGTGGACTCAGGTGACATTGTTTGCCTGATGAGCAGCCCAAAGGTGACGGCCGTAGCGAGGGCCGGCAGGATGGTCAGATAGATGATGTCCAGTAGGCCAACCAGGGTTTCGCCCGCGGCCAGCCGCACAGCCAGCCAGCCCACTATGGAGGCCGGAATCCACCAGCCTGCCCGCGACACACGCTGCCGCAAAACAAGCCACTGTGCAAAGCCGACAGAGCCGCCGATGAGGGATGGGATTATCCAGAAAGAGAACCAGATGGCGTTCATCGTCAGGATTGCGGTCAGGAACAGGATGATACCGGTCGCCAGGAGCCACCCCAAGGGTGTTGCCCCGATCCACCAGCCCATACGGGGCAAATAGCGACGCAGCAAGGGATACTGGAGCAGCCCGCTTACCAGGCCCAGTAAAGGGACAAAAACGATCATTGCCAGGTAATCTTCGGTGATGTGGCTGCGGCCGTTGATCATGATCGTGCCGCCCACCACTTTCTCCACCTGGAAGATGATGACCCACATCAGGGCAAAGGCGACATAAAAGCTCAGGGTCGTCAATACTATCCAACTGGGATAGAAGAACCATTCCGGCTTGCGATAAATTGTGGTCATAGCAAGCTCTCCTTTTGTCAGTGAATGCCAATGTTCGCGCGCCAGGTTATAGGGCAAGTCGCCGCCTTCACGCAGGCAGACGCGCGCCAGCGCCCACCTGCCCTCTTCCCTGGCCGACATCGTGGCTTGGGTGAACACGGCCGTCATCTCCTCCGCAAACTGCGCTCGAAAATCGGCCGGATAGAAGCCCAGGCACAAGCGGTAAATCCCGATCAACGTCGCGCCTGGCTGTCCCTCTTTTGATTTCATGATCAGACTCCTACCTGGCGCTGTTGAGCCGTCGCCACGACCCTTTGCAGCCGGGCGATTTCGGCGGATACGATGCGTTGGCCCAGTTCGGTGAGCCGGTAAGCCTTGCGCTCACGGCCGTTGTCGCCCGGCGCGGTATCATCCACCCGCTCGATCCAGCCGCCATCCAGCAGCCGCTTGAGCGCGCCGTAAAGGGTGCCGGTGCTCAGGGTGATACGGCCGTCGCTCAACGCTTCTACTTCTTTCATGATGGCATAACCATGTTTCGGCCCCGGCGACAGGCCGAGCAGAATGAAGAGGGTGGTTTCAGTTAATGGAAGGCGCTCTTGAGCGTTCATTCATTTCTCTCTAACATCATATGTCATTGCACGACATGTCGTACAACGACATATTATATCTTAGTGAGTAAAAAGTCAAATCAGGATAGCAGACAACCATAACAAGTTCGTGATGGGCTTGTGGCAAAAGTTGTGACAAAGGCAATCGGAGAAGTTGTGGTCACCGCTTTCTATTTGACAAAAGGTGTCAGGAATGAGGCGTATGCTTATATCAGTTACCCACGTAACCCAGGCTAATCTGGGCTACATGGACGAAGGAGAGGGTTATGAGCGACTTTCAACTGGCATCCAACTACATCCCAACGGGCGACCAGCCGACGGCGATTGCCGGGCTGATGGATGGGCTGAACGACGGCCTGCCGCAGCAAGTGCTGTTGGGGGCGACGGGGACGGGCAAGACCTTCACCATCGCCAACGTCATCCAACAGACGCAGCGGCCGACGTTGATCCTGGCGCACAACAAGACGCTGGCGGCGCAGCTTTACGCGGAGTTCAAGAGCTTTTTTCCGCACAACGCCGTCAGCTACTTTGTCAGCTACTACGATTATTACCAGCCCGAAGCGTACATCCCGCGCACCGACACCTACATCGAAAAGACGACCGAGGTCAACGCGGAAATTGAGCGGATGCGGCTGGCGGCGACGCAGGCGCTGGCGACGCGGCGCGACGTGATCGTCATCGCTAGCGTCAGCGCCATCTACTCATTGGGCAATCCGGTGAAGTACCACCAGGCGCACGTCCATTTCCATGTGGGCGAAGTGACGCGGCGGGATAAGACACTGCGGCGGCTGGTAGACATTTATTACGAGCGTAATGATTTCGACCTGGCGTACAACAGCTTTCGCGTGAAGGGGAGTGTGTTGGAGATACGGCCGTCTTACGCCAACAACGCCTATCGCCTGGAATTCTGGGGTGACGAGGTGGAACGCATCACCGAAATTGACCCGACCACCGGCGAAGTCGTCGCCGACCTGGACGAGTTGATGATCCACCCGGCGCGTCATTTTGTGACGGATCAGGAGGATGTGGCAACGGCCGTTACCCTCATCGAGGCCGAACTGGAAGAACGCCTGGCCGCCCTTAACCATGACAACAAACTGCTGGAAGCGTATCGGCTGGAACAGCGCACGCGCTACGACATCGAAATGCTGCATGAAATGGGGTACTGTCAGGGCAGCGAGAACTACAGCCGCCACTTCTACAACCGGCCGGCGAGCGCCCCCCCCTGGACGCTGCTCGATTACTTCCCCGACGACTTCCTGCTGGTGGTGGACGAAAGCCACATGACCATCCCGCAAATTCGCGCCATGTATCACGGCGACCGCAGCCGCAAACAAACCCTGGTGGATTACGGCTTTCGCCTGCCCAGCGCCCTGGACAACCGGCCGCTGACCTTTGCCGAATGGGAAGAGCGCGCCTATCAGGTTATCTATACCTCAGCCACCCCTGGCCCTTACGAACTGGGGCGCGCTGACCGCGTGGTGGAGCAGATCATTCGCCCCACCGGGCTGGCGGATCCGCAGGTGGTGGTACGGCCGATTAAAGGGCAGGTAGACGACTTGCTGTTTGAGGTACGGCGGCGAGTGGCGCAGGGGCAGCGGGCGTTGATCACCACGTTGACGAAGCGCATGGCGGAAGACCTGGCCGACTACCTGACGGAGATGGGCCTCAACGTCCATTACCTGCACAGCGAGGTGGAGACGTTAGAACGGATAGACATCTTGCAAGATTTGCGGCGTGGCGTGTATGATGCAGTAGTCGGCATTAACCTGCTGCGCGAGGGACTGGACTTGCCGGAGGTGTCATTGGTGGCGATTCTGGACGCAGACAAGGAAGGGTTCTTGCGCTCCGATACGGCCTTGATCCAGACGATTGGGCGGGCGGCGCGGCACGTGGACGGCACGGTGATCATGTATGCCGATCGGGTGACGGCTTCGATGCAGCGCGCGCTGGACGAGACGAACCGCCGCCGCGCCAAACAGTTGGCGTATAACGCGGCGCATGGCATCAGCCCACGCACCATTGAGAAGGGGATTGACGCGGTACGCTGGACAAAGATTGGGGATGAGGCTGACGCTGTGGCAACGGCCGTTGCCGAACCGGCGCTGACGTATGAAACGGCCGACCTACTCGCTCACCTGGGCGACCTGGAAACGGCAATGCAAACAGCGGCGCAAGCCCTCGAATTTGAACGCGCGGCGCAAATACGGGATCGGATTGTCAGTTTGCGCGGCCAATTAGAACCGGCATGAGCGTCGGCAGCCGGCAATCTGAGGTTACACGGAGTTACACTGAGTCATCAGTTACACAGAGAACACAGAGGAGACACGGAGATTCACAGAGAGATTGGG
>JACSRF010000087.1 GCA_014879875.1 Anaerolinea sp. | reverse complement strand
AAGAATAAGTTCCCGCACCCTGGTCATAGAAAGTTGAGCAAGTGCGGGAAGTAATAAATTTACGGGCCCTAAGCGCCATCATCCGGCTTTCTATTTTGGGTTGTTTCTGGTACGGTATAATGAAACCGAACGAGAAAGACCACGCTTGTGGTCTTGTCATGTCTGTTTTAAACCCAATTTATGTGAGGTAATGCTTATGATTCCACCCATTATTCGTTTTTTTTCCACAGATTTAGACGGCACTTTGTTAGGCGATGACAGCGCCGCCCGGCAGTTCAAACTATTATGGGAAAACCTGGACCCGGCAAAACGGCCGTTACTCTGTTACAACACCGGCCGTCTGCTGGATGACATTCAGCAGCTCATCGACAGCGGACGGCTGCCCGCGCCCGACTACATCATCAGCGGCGTCGGCACCCACATTTACGACTATCAGAACCACGCCGTCATGAAAGAGTTTTTTGAAATCCTGGAGGAAGGGTGGGATAGTCAGAAAGTAGCAGAAATCATCACCGGGCTGCCCCTGGCTATCGAAAAACAGCCGGAATATTACCAAAATGAGTATAAATCCAGTTGGTATTTGCATGACGCCACGGAAGAAGACATTCGCCTGCTGGAAGAAGCATTTGAAAACGCGGACCTGGATATCCACGTCGTCTATTCCAGCGGACGGCATCTGGATGTGCTGCCTAAGTGGGCCAACAAAGGTAACGCCCTGAGCTGGCTGCTGCGCCACCTGAGCATACCGGTGACAACGGCCGTTGTCGCCGGCGACAGCGGCAATGACAATGCCATGTTTTCCCTCGCCGGTATCAACGGCATCGTCGTGGGCAATGCCCAGCCGGAACTGCTGCAATACACCGAACCCCTGTCCATCTTCCGCGCCGAACCACAAGAAACCTGCGCAACGGCCGTTATCCGCGGCCTGCATCACTACAACATCTTTGAAAGCAAAACAAACGATCCCAACGACGCCAGCAAAATACTAGAATCCGTCCATCTCTACAAATCCTTGCGGGCGTCAGGCGAAGAAGATACCGGCCCGCTCGCCCCGGAACAGTTCGACCTCATTCGGCAGGGGTACCACAATGCCATCGAAGCCCTCAAAAAAACCATCACGCCGCTCGGTTTTTCCGCCTGCTCCCTGGCCGACAACGACACCATCGGCACCGATGAAAACTACCACAGCGTCTGGGCGCGGGATGGCGCCATTACCGTCATCGGTTCTTTACCCTTGCTCACCCAGGACGAGGCCATCCACCACTGCCAACGGCAAACCCTGATCACCTTGCTCGACAACGTTTCGCCCATTGGTATGCTGCCCGCCAACGTGCGCATCGCGGATCAGCGGCCCGACTATTCCGGCGTGGGCGGCATCGCCGCCATCGACAGCGGGCTGTGGATCATTATCGCCGTTTACGCCTATGTGTCCCACACCCACGACATCGACTTTCTGCGCCGCTACATCGATCAACTGCAAATGGTCATGGATTGGTTGAGCGCCCACGACAGCAATAACGACGCCCTGCTGGAAATCCCGGAAGCCGGCGATTGGACCGATCTCTTTGGCCGCAGCTACAACGTGCTCTACGACGAGGTGCTGTGGTACCGCTGTAACATCTGCTTCGGTCATTTACGCCAGATGTTGGGCGACGAACAACGCGCCGGTGACTATTTGCGCTGGGCGCGGGTTATCAAACGAGAAATTCTGGCGAACTTTTGGCCGACCACCCAGCAGCACATCTATCAATCTGTCTCCTTCGCCGAGCAGCAGTTTTCCATTGGCGACGCGCGTTATCTCATCGCCCAAATCACCCCCTTCGACTTTAGCTGGCGCTGTGACACGTTTGGCAACATCCTGGCCTACTTGTATGATGTGACAGATACCAAACGCGCCAGCCAGACCTTCCGCTTCATGTGGGGAGTGGGCGTCAACGAACCCTATCCCATCAAAAATCTTTACCCCGCCGTGACTGTGGGAGATAAAGAGTGGCGGCAGTATTACACAGTTAACTTGCTCAACTTACCCAATCATTATCACAATGGCGGCATTTGGCCTTTTATTAGCGGCCATTGGGTGCGCTTTATCAACAAACTGGGGCTGCGCGACATCGCCCTGCAAGAGCTTTACCGTCTGGCTGAACTGAACAAGCTGGGCGTATTGCATGAATGGGAATTTAACGAATGGGCGCATGGCACAACAGGCCGTCCGATGGGCAAAGCCTATCAGGCATGGTCCGCGTCTGAATATATTCGCGCCTGCCACACGCTGCACGTCGTTGCCTGAGCCTGTCGAAGCCCGGTTCCGCCTTCGACAAGCTCAGGCTACACCTGTCGAAGCCCGGTTCCGCCTTCGACAGGCTCAGGCGCCACCTGTGTAGACACAAAAGGAGTATGAAAAAATCATGATGCCAATGAACCGACAACTCAATAACATACTGATGATTTCGCTGCATGGTTATGTGGCGGGTGAACCGGAACTAGGCAAACCGGACACCGGCGGCCAGGTAGTCTATGTGCTGGAACTGGCTAAACGCTTCAGCCGTTTGGGCCGGCGCATCGATCTGGTGACGCGCCGTTTTGAAGACCAGCCGGAGTTTGATGAAATCAATGAAAATCTCCGGGTCTGGCGTATTCCGTTTGGCGGCTCTGAATTCATCCGCAAAGAGGATATGCATGACCACCTGGATGATTTTGTCACCAACATGTTGGCTGCCATCCGATCCCGCAACCTGCAATACGACATTGTCAACTCCCACTACTGGGATGCGGGCTGGGGCGGGCAGAAAGTTGCGGAGGAATTGGGTATTCCCCACATACACACGCCCCATTCGCTGGGCTGGTGGAAGCGGCATAACATGGGCGCCGGCATGAGCGACGAAGCGATGGAAACAGCCTACCGTTTTGAGGAACGCATTCGTAAGGAGTTCCTGGTTTATCAGATGTGTGACCATATTATCGCCACCACGGAACCGCAGGCCGAAATTTTGGTGACTGAGTATGACCTGCTGGAAAAACACCTGACGGTTGTCCCGCCGGGCATGGACGAAGATAGATTTTCGCCCATCCGCCAGGGAGATCGGGAACAACTGCTGGAAAAGTATGATTGGCTGCCTCATGATGTGCTGACGCTGGGACGCATGGCGCACAACAAGGGTTATGATCTTTTGCTGGAGGCGCTGCCGGTTTTGTTTGAACTGGTGCCGGACGCCCGTTTAATTGCGGCGATTGGCGGCGAAGATTCGGCGCAGGATGAGGCGGGGGTGGCCGGTTTGAAGGAACGGGCAGAAGCGCTGGGCATCGGGGACAAAATTGTGTGGGTGAATTATGTGGCGGATGAAGACCTGGCTAACTATTACCGGGCGGCGGCCGTTTTTGCGATGCCTTCGCGTTATGAGCCGTTTGGCATGGTGGCGATTGAGGCGATGGCCTGCGGCACCCCAGCGGTGATTACGGTTCACGGCGGCCTGTTTGATCTGATTGATTATGGCAAACACGCTCTGTTTGCGGATCCCAACCGCCCGCTGGAGTTTGGCGCGATGCTGGCATTCCCCATGTTGTATCCGAAGTTGTCGCACCAATTGTCTGTGGAGGGCGCCCGCTTTGCCCGGCGCAATTTTGGCTGGACGGGGATTGCCAAGAAGTCGCTGCATATTTTTGACACGGCCAGCCAGATGAGGATTGGGGAGGGGATGTAGAAAAATTCGGTTCTTTGGCCGTTACGGGGGGGGTAACGGCCGTTTTTCGATCATACCCCACCGTAGGGGCGACCCTTGTGGTCGCCCATGTAGTGGTCTTGCGCATCACGGGGGGATACCATA
>JACSRF010000088.1 GCA_014879875.1 Anaerolinea sp. | reverse complement strand
GGGGATCGGTAATCGGTAATCGGTAATCGGTAATCGGTAATCGGTAATCGGTAATCGGTAATCGGTGAGCGGTAATCGGTGAACGGTGAACCGACAACCGATTACCGACTCAGCGCAGGGCCAGCCGCCGCTTCATGAACGGGATGAGCGCGCCGATGATGATGGCGCTGCCCGCCAGGGTGAGGGCGCACGCGCCCCAGAAGCCGACGGGGCCAATTTGCCCAATGTAGATGTTCTCGAAAATTTTCCACATCCAGTAATTGGGCAGGGGGTAGAAGAAGATGTGCCACTGCTGCGGAATCCAGATGGTGGTGACGGGGATGCTGAGGTAGACGAAGAGCAGTACCTTGATGATGGCAATGGCCCCTAGCTGGTTATCCGCAAAGCCGCCGACGCTGTAGCCGATGACGACGGCGATGCCGGAGGCGAAGAGGAAGCCGAGCAGCAGTTGGCCGTAGGGCACGGCCGTTCCCAGCAAAATCGTGCTCGCCGCCAACACATTCACCAAGCTGATGGCCAGGGCGAACAACGCTCGCGCCACCGTGTAGTCGCGCAGCCGCAGCGGGGCCACGGCCAGCGCCTTGATGGATTGCGTTTCCTTCTCATCCACCATCACCAGCGCGCCGACCAGCGCGCCCAACAACATGCCCATCATCGCCGCGATCATGGCCGCGTATTCCACCACGCGCGATTGCTCCCCGCCCAGGGGTAGGTTCGTGATGGGCGTAGCGGCCGTTGGGTTGAGCGCCTGGCGCAGCACGGCGCCGGCCAGGGCGGCCCCTTCTGGCTCATTACCTTCGAGGAGGATTTCTACGCCATCGCCGCTGACGGCCACGCCGGCCACATCATCCATGCGCTCTACGCGCGCCAGCACTTCAGCGCGAGAGTCAAACAGATCCACCGCGCCAAACTCTTGCAGCGCGGCAATGACCGCCTCGCCTACGCTGCGCTCAACGGCAAACGTCACCTGAATGTTGTCCAGCGACGGCAAAAAGAGCCGCGCCAGGGTCGCCAGGACCATCGGCGCAATCATCATGTAAAGGATGATGTTGTCGCGCATGGCGACGGTGAAATCTTGTTGGAAGAGGGTTGTCACTCGTTTGATCATGGTGTGTGTCCATCTGGATTAACAACGGATGGGCAGGATTTACGGATTTTCTCCTTGACTGGGCCGATCCGCGAATCCTGCAAATCTGTGTTCTGTCAGAGCAAATTTTGTAATTTATGCCCGCATCAATTTGCGGTCTACGGCCCAGTAGGCGAGGGCGAGGGCGATGACGTTGTACAGCGCCAGCAGCCCGACCGTAGGCAGCAGGAAGCCGCTTTTGCCGGTGGGAAAGAGCAGTTCGCGCGCGCCAAAGACCAGCGGATAGGAGGGCATCCAGGTGATGAAGGGGGGCGCGAAGGCGGGGATGGCGTAGGAAAGGGTGGGCAGCATGAAGAAGATGAGGATGAACGCGCCCACGAAGAACCATTCGGACAGGTTGTTAAAGAAGACGGCGACGACAATGCCAAAGAGGGTCATCATGCTGCTGCCGAGGATGACGAGCAGCAGCAGCGGGGCGAAGGGGGCGTCAAAGCCGAGACCCAAACCCAGCAGCAGCAGGGCATAGACAACGCCGAGGATGAGGAAGACGGCCGTTTTCGCCAACACATAGGTCAACGTGTTCGCCGGGCTGACGCGAAAAGCGCGAATGACCCCTTCCTGCTTCTCCTGAAAGATGATCGCCGCCACCAGGAAAAAACCGAGGGCGACCACTTCAAAAACCAGGAAGATAGGCACGCCGGCTTCATTCATCGGAATAGGGTCGGCCAGGGGGCGCAGCAGGGTCAGTTGCAGGTTGGCGGGTGGGGCTGCGCCGCGCGCCACGGCGGCAACGCTGTCCAGCGCCGCGCCGAGCAGGTTCAGGTTTTGCGGCGCCATGTGCCCCTGGGTGATGAAGGTGTAGCGCAGCGCATCCAGGTCGCCGGCAATCACCACTCCAATGCCCTTCTTTTGCTCATGCAAAGCGGCTTCCAGGCTTTCCCGACTGGCGTAAAAACTACTTTCATCTGCGCCCAATCGCAGCAGCGTTTGCTGCATCGCCTGGCCTGGCGTGCCGTCGTAGACCAGTTCCGCGGCCTGCGCGTCGAAGCGTTCGGGCAGGAACCAGATGAGGGCCAGGAAGATGAGCAGCATGAAGGCGATGGCCGCCAGGAACCAGTTGCGCGCGGCGACGATTAAATCTTGTTTGACCAGGGTCCAAAACTGCTTCATCCCGTTAACCCCCTGCCCGTGAGCTTGATGAAAATTTGCTCCAGCGTGGCTTCCTGGGTGTGCATCGTTTGCACGTCCCGCGTGTTGACAATTTCGTTAAAGGCGGCGCGGTCGGCCGGGTTGTCGAGGAAGAAGACGGCCGTTTCCAGCCCACTCCCATTGCGATACTCCACGCGCACCGAATTTTCGCCATAACGCAGCTTCAGGCTGCGCGGCGTGTCCAGAGCCGCCAATGCGCCTTCATTAATAAAGCCCACCTGGTCGCTCAGTTCCTCGGCGATGAACATGTTATGCGTCGTCAGGAAAATCGTCGCCCCTTCTTCCCGTTTCTGGCGAATGACGTCCTTGATCACACTTGCCAGGTTGGGGTCGAGGCCAGAAGTTGGCTCATCCAGAAAGAGGATTTGCGGCTTGTTGATCAGGGCGCGGGCAAAAACCAGCCGCTGCTTCATCCCTTTGGAGTAGGAGGCGGCGCGTTTGTGCGCGTCTGCTTGCAGCCCGACCATTTCCAACAGCTTCAGGGGGTCTGCGGTGGGTACATCGAACAGGCCGGCGTAATACTTCAGGTTTTCGTAGCCGGTGAGTTTGGTGTACAGGTTGGGGTGCTCGAAGGAGACGCCGATCTGGTTGAAGAAGCTGGCTTGTAATCCTTTCACGGGACGGCCGTTGAGGGTAATGCTCCCTTGTTGTAACGGCAGCAGGCCGATCATGATGTTTTGCACGGTGCTTTTGCCCGCGCCGCTCGGCCCCAGGAAGCCAAAAATTTGCCCTTTCTCAATGGTGAAGGAGACGTCTTTGACCGCGTAACGGCCGTTGCCTTCATAGTCATGGTATAGATTGTGTACTTCGATCATCGTTTACTCCAGACAATTGACGATTGACGATTGACGATTTTAGATTGGCGGTTGGCGATCAGCGTTTGCCGATCCCAGGCCGCGTTCGAGGATGCCCAAAACCTCATTAAAAATGCGCTGCGCTTCGGGGGCGCCCAGGGGCTGCAAATCCCCGTCGCGCAGCTGCTCCGGGGGGATGCGCAGCCGCTTGAGCACGTAATCGCCCAACGAGGTAAACACAGCATTGAAGACGAAGGCGGCCACATCGGCGTCCAGCGCCGGGTCCACGTCCCCTTGCGCCATCCCTTGCTGAATGAGTTGGGCGAAGTATTGGTTGGTACCCTCGCGGATTTGCGCCAATACCTCGGCCGGCAGGGGCGCGTCGCCATACATGGCGCGCAGGCCAATTTGCGCCAGCAGCGGGTTGCTGAATTGAAAATCCAACCCGGCGACCAACAGCCAGCGCAAGTAAGCAAACACGCCCATGTGCGGGTCTGGCGGGGGGTGCTGCGCCAGGACCTTCATCTTCTCCTGGCTCACCAGGTCAATCAGGTACAGGTACAGGTCGCGCTTGTCGCTGAAATATTGGTAAAAGCTGCCTTTGGCGATGCCGACCTGGCGCACGATACGCGAGATGGAGGCGTCGTTGTAGTTGTTATTGGCAAATTCGGCGATGGCGGCATCCAGGAAGGCGCTGCGTTTTTCGGCGGGTAAGTTGAAAAAGGTCTCGGTGGGCATTGATTATC
>JACSRF010000487.1 GCA_014879875.1 Anaerolinea sp. | reverse complement strand
AGATGTGTATAAGAGACAGGTACCGGCCATCTGAAAATGAGTCCCCCCGTCGCGCACGTAACTGGTATGGTCCATTGCCAGGTGCGTGTTCCCCTTCATCGTAGACAGCATATGCGCCCCAGGGGCAATGACATCTGGTTTGACAAAGGCATCCAGCGTTGGGCCGGCCGCAGAGAAGGGCGTAATATAATCATCTGACCAGTCATCAGGGGTGAAATTGTCGGTAAAAGCGCCAACCGTGATCACATACGGATTGTTACCCGGTACGCCCACGGTCATCGGCAGTGGGCCGCCATTGCCGGCCGCCGCCACCACGACAATCCCCTCTGCCCAGGCGCGCATCACCGCCTGGTTGAGCGGGTCTGCCCAATAGGGGGATTGGGGCGCGGCGACCAATGATAAATTCATCACCTGAATGTTGTAGACGTCTTTATGCGCCACAACCCATTGAATCCCACGAATCACGCTTTCGTAAGTCCCCCACCCTTCTGTTCCTAACACTTGTACGCTGATCAGATCAACATTGGGGGCCACCCCATTCCAATGACCATCATCGCCAACCAGGCTGCTGGCAATGATGCCCGCCATGTGCGTACCGTGCCCATGCTGGTCAAAAATACGATTGGTCAGAGTGATGGTTTCGGTCAAGAAGACCATTCCCAGGTTGAGGCGGCTGCGATTCAGCGCATCACGGCTGAGCGCCGGCAGCTGCGAATCAATGCCGGTATCCACAACGGCTATGGTGATGCCATCGCCGGTGACGCCGTTGCCAGACTCGTCCCACACCACGTCTGCGCCAATCACTTCGGGGTAATCGGCCGTTGGCTGCGCCAGTTGCGCCAATGGCGCGTAACCGGCGGAACGGGCGCCCGCTACATTGACAACGGCATTTGGCGTAATGCCGGTTATGGCCGGATCATCTCGCAGCCGCGAGATGGTCTTCGGAGGCAGCAAGGCGGCCACGCCATCAATAAGCGGTAACTGCGACGTAACCTGGCCGCCATATGCTTCGACAACGGCCGTCGCCTCCGCCGCGCTGTTACCCTGAACAATGTAAGAACGCAGCCGTAGTTGGTCGGCCATAAATGTCTGCGCCAACAACCAGGTAACGATAATCAATACACCCATCACAACCATAATAGGGAAAAACATCCGATACATCATTTTTTGCTTCATCTTATCCGTTCCTTTGCATACTTGCTGTGGCCGGTCTCCGACCGCGCCACCCCTGGGAAAAATGTCAGTTTATGCCCGTTGCCGGTATCGCTATAAACTGTAGTGGCTCATTGCTGCGCCAGAGATAACCAATCGTTAAGGTTCTTTTCCTTGCCGGCGTGTTGCGCGGCCGTAAACGCTGAGGCGCCCATCATGGCGGCTAACGACTGCACGGCCGCCGCCGCCCGGTCGCGCACAATCTGCTCGCTCACCGGATGCTGCCGCACAAACTGCAACAGAGACACCGCCTGCGCCTGTCTACCATTTTGCGCCCACAAGGCCGCAATGCCAATAAAGACGTCAAGGATAACGGCCGTATGCGGTTCTTCGCGCAGCGCCTGCTGAAAAGCCACTTGCGCATCGGCAAAAGCTTGCTGCGCCAGGGCAATACGCCCCAAATCCTTATAATAGGAAGAAGTGGGCAAACCCAGTTCTCGATACAACGCAATACATTGCAAATATAACGAGCGCGCCACGTCATAATCTTCCTGATGCAAGGCCACCGTGCCTAAATTGCCCAACGCCTCCCCTTCTGCCTTTTTGTCGCCAACACGGCGGAAATAGCGCAGCGCCTGCTGCCCCCAACGCTGCGCCGCTTCATAATTTTGCACATTCAACGCCGTATGGCTCAGGTTATTACTGGCCGCAGCCACGCCATGAACATCACCCAACTGTTGGTAGATTTGTAGTCCTTCTTGTAAGAACTGCTCCGCCTGTGCATAGTTTCCCAAATGAATTTGCACGACCCCCAAATTGGTCAGTGCGTGCGCCAGGCCATGTTGGTCACGGAGTGCGCGCCGCGCAGCCAGGCTGCGCTCCAACGCCGCCACGGCTTCGTCAAAGCGCCCCTCCTGAAACAAACCAAATGCCAGCCAGTTAAGCACTTCGGCGATCAACCCTTCGTCATGCAAGGTTTCCGCCACCGTCAGGCTTTCTTCCCAGTACGCCATCACACCCGGCTCATTGGGCATGGCAGCGCCAAGCTGATAAAGTGAAAAAGCCATTTCACGTAAATCACCCAGAGTTTGCGCAAAAGCCAGGCTTTGTTGCAGCAAGGCGCGCGCTTCTTCTAGCCGGCCAATAAACCGGTTGCAGACGCCCTGGCGCGCCAACAGACGGCAAAAAGCAGTATCCGCACTGTCCTGTTCAGCGACAGTTTGTTGCAGCGCCTGGGCCGCCTGAGCAAAGGATTGCGCCCCTTCCCGTTGCAGACCGCGCAGTTGGTAAAATGAGAACAACGCTTCGGTTGCCAGGTCTAACAACCGGGCATCCGCTTGTACAACAGCCCACTGCCAGGCCGCGCGAATATTGTTGATCTCGCGCTCAACAATCTGCAACGCGGGCGCCTGGCGCTCGCCGCGCAAATCGGTAAGCAAATCATGAAGGTTAGCCAAATAGTATTCGGCATGGCGGGCGCGAACCATGAATTGTTCCGCTTCATGTTCGGCTAATTTTTGCGCCGCAAACTCGCGCAGCAAAGCCTGGACGTTAAAACGTCCAGATACCGGCGAACGGCGCAAAAGGGCTTTGTCAATTAACCGATACAACGTGGGGATAGATGCACCGACCACGCGCCGGGACGCATTCAGCGAGAAGTGACCGCGGAAAACAGATAAACGACGCGCCGCCTGCTGCTCTTCCTGATTAAGCAGCGCCCAGGAATATTCAAAAACGGAGCGCGTGCTGCGCTGGCGCGCCGGCGCCTGGTCTAGATCCGTGGCTAAAAAGGCGAAGCTTTGTCGCAAACGCGCGGCAATGTCGGCCGGTGGCATTTGATCAATCAATCCCGCAGCCAGCTCGATTGCCAGCGGCGACCCCTCAACCAGCCTGCAAATTTCCTGGATGCTGGCTAGTTCGGCCGCGCCGGGGGCATAATCACGACGCAGCCGGCGCGCAGTTTGAATAAACAATTCAACCGCGGGCGCGTTTTGCCCATTCTCAGCAGTCAATGGGTCTGTAACCGGCAGTCCACGCAGGGGCACAATCCACTCTTCACGAATATTGAGCCGCTCTTGGGAAGTAACAAGAATCTGCACATCTAACGCTTTGACCAAAATTTTTGAGAGTAGATCAGCGCGGGTGACGACATGTTCAAAATTGTCTAGCACCAATAACATGCGTTTGGCTTGCAGATAATTCAGAAGCTGTAATTCTGGGTCCTCACGGCCGAAAAAGTGATATTGGATGGTTTCCGCAACGGCCGTTACCAACATATCCGCATTGTCAACGGCCGTTAAGTCCACCATAAACACATCTGCCTGCGTCTCCGCCAGGTAACGCTGCGCCACCTGCAGCGCCAGGCGCGTCTTACCAATCCCTCCTGGACCATGCAGCGTGAGCAAACGATAGCCCGGATCCAGCAGCAGGCGCTGCAGTTCGGCCATTTCTTGCTGCCGTCCCACAAACAACGTTGAGATGATCGGTAAATTATGCTGCGGTCCTGCTAATTCCCCGGTCGTGCTACCCGGCTCGGCCGGACCGACCGGCCAATCCAATTCCGAATCCACCTCAGTAAGCGCGCCTTGCGTTTGCCAGATGGCCGTTAATTCAGCCGCCACCAATTCGATATCTGGGATACGCTGATTGGGGTCTTTTGCCAACATGCGATAAATCAGGTCAGCAAAGCGATCCCCCAACTCTGGTCGCAGCTGCTGTAAATCTGGCGGCGGGTCCGTCATAATGGCGACGAGTAACTGCGGAAGCCGGGTATGCTGAAACGGCCGTCTTCCCGTCACCATCTCATACAACACAACCCCCAAAGACCAGATGTCCGCGCGGGCATCAATCACGTCACGATTACATGCCTCCGGGCTGAGGTATTCATATGTGCCCAGTATCGTTCCCCGTGGTGAAAACCGTTTTCCCTGATCATGACGCGCCGCGCCAAAATCCGCCAGATATGGAACGCCCGTCTCTGAAAATAAGACATTGCCCGGTTTCACGTCGCTGTGCGTCACATGCTGGCGATGAACAGCATGTAACGCCTTAGCCAGAGCAATACCAATTTGCAACACCTGGTCTAAAGGCAGCGCGTCTTGCTGCGCCAACAAATCCGCCAACGAACCACCGCCATAATACGGCAGCACCAGATAAGATTCGGACGCTGTTTTGACTGTCTGCAACAACTTGACGATGTGCGGATGGTCTAATTGCTTTAGAATTTTTGCTTCCCAATCAAACCGTCGCCGGACAGAAAAGTCTGTGGCCGCTGCTAACACACGTTTAACAGCCACCAACTGCCCCGTCTCGCAGTCAACTGCGCGGTACACCTCCGCCGTCTGGCTCTGGCTGATTAACGCTTGAAGCGTAAACCTCCCAGCAACCATTTCTTCTTGTGCATCCAAATCTACAAACCTCAATTTGTTTCGTAAGCGGTCAGTCCCTCTCGAAATTTACAAAGTGAGAACAACCGCAAATCGCAAATCTTACTATCTACATATTATGCTCTCTGCATTTTACCATGTTAATCCCCAATCACTCCTACAACTTTAGTGAATAAATGCAAAAATTTGGTGACTGTTCAGGTGTTTCTCGACTGTCATACCCGCAAAGCGCCTGTCCCCGCGAAAGCGTGGGGTGGGTATCCAGAGGCGTGGATTCCTGCCTTCGCAGAGCTTACCCCTGCCAGGGGCCTCTATAGTTACCCTTACAATTTATTAAAGACCCGCCAAAAATTTTGCACACTTTCTTTTGAAGTTTGACAAAGTAAGTCCATTTACGTAAAATTCTACTGTACTTTTTAAGCAAAGTGTAACAAGTGGCGTCAAAAAACACCATGAGTAATCTGAAAGCAATCCATGTCGCCTCAATACGGGCACAGAACCTCAGCCAGGCGCTCAACCTGATCTGGCAGCAAGGGGCCATCTCGCGGGCAGCTATTGTCCGTCAGACAGAAATGAGCGCGACAACGGTTTCAGCCATTGCCAACGAGTTACTCAACAGCGGTTTTGTGTCAGAGTCAGGAACAGGACAGTCCAGCGGCGGCCGTCCCCCCATCTTGCTCACTTTTAACTACAATTTCCGTCACGTCATCGGGGTAGATATGGGGGCGACGCACATTACGGCCGTTGCCATGAACCTCCAGGGAACCGTCACCGCCCGCCGCTCAACCAAATTTGATGTGGTCAGCGACCCCGACGGCGCCATCCACACCATCCATGCGCTGATAGAAGACGTCAGCAGCCGCGCCAACCTGTCAGCCGACGACATTCTTGGCCTGGGCGTCACCATTCCCTCGCCACTCACCGGCCACCACCTCGACCAGCTAACCACCATTTACATGCCCAAATGGGAACATGTCAACCTGATCGCCACCTTGCGCCGCCACCTTCCTTACCCTGTCTACATTGACAACGACGCCAATGCGGGGGCCATTGCCGAGAAATGGTGGGGCCAGGGGCGTAACCACAACCACCTGGCATATATCAAGCTCGGCGTTGGCGTGGGCAGCGGACTGATTCTCAACAATGAAATTTATCGCGGATCAGGCGGCACGGCCGGGGAAATCGGCCACACAACCATCAACCTCAACGGCCCTACCTGTCGTTGCGGCAACCAGGGCTGCATGGAAGCATACGTCGGGGTTAACGCCGTTATAGACCAGGTAGTACAGCGCAAACTGGCCGCCATTCCTACCTGGCAACCAGAAAAACCTCTGGTCATAGATGACATAATCACCCTGGCGCAGGCAGGCGATCCCATCTGCCGTTCCATCATTCGCAGCACCGGCGCTTACCTGGGCATTGCCATCGCCAACCTCATCAACCTCTTCAACCCCCAACTCATCATCCTCGGTGGCGACCTGACGGCCGCCGCCGACCTGCTCCTCGATGCCGTCCATCTCTCCGTCGAGGAACGCACCATGTTCAAAGCTGCCCGCGAAGCCACCATTACCACCAGCGAATTAGGTGAAGACGCCGTAGCCATTGGCGGGGCCACCCTGGTTATTCAACATACCTTTGCCCCCGCACACCTGTTCAGCACCCTGGCAGGAAATCCGCAGAAGCTACAGTAACCCCGGTTACTAACCTGGGCTACATTTGCGAAGGAGGTGATGCTATAGTCAAGACAGAACATATTTACACCCAAAATTCGAGATTCGAGATGAATAATAACCGTCCATAAACGATAGGAGAAAAGAAGAAATGCGTTACAAGACATTGTTCCTGTTTTTAATTTTAGCCCTGGCCCTGGTCGCCTGTGGTGGGGGCAACAACACAACCGGCAGCGAACCGGCCGCGCCGCCAGAAGCCACCCCGGCCGAAACCAGCATGGCGCAGCAAGTCGAAGTGTTCAGTTGGTGGACCGGTGGGGGTGAAGCGGCCGGTTTGGATGCGATGATCAAAGTGTTTGCCGCCCAATACCCGGACATCACCTTCCTCAATGCGGCCGTTGCCGGTGGCGCCGGCACCAACGCCCGCGCCGTCCTCGCCACCCGCCTCCAGGCTGGCGACGCCCCCGATAGCTGGCAGGGGCACGCCGGGCAAGAACTCATCGGCACTTATGTGGCCGCCGGGCAGCTTGAACCGGTCAACTTCCTTTTTGAAGCCAATGATTGGCTCGCCGTCATGCCCGAAACCTTGATCCCACTCATCTCCCAGGATGGCAACATCTACTCCGTGCCCGTCAACATCCACCGCGCCAACGTCATGTGGAACAGCCCCACCGTGCTTGCCGCGAACAACATCGCTGTCCCCACCAACCTCGAAGAGTGGTTTGCCGCCATGGACGCTCTGCAAGCGGCCGGTATGGAAGCCCCGCTGGCCATGGGCGAACAATGGACCGCCTTACACCTGTTCGAGACGATCCTCCTCGCCTCCTTAGGCGCTGACGATTACAATGCCCTCTGGGATGGCGGCAAAAACTGGAGCGAACCGGAAGTAACGGCCGCTCTCGAAGCCTTCGCCAAAGTCCTCAGCTACACCAACAGCGACGCCTCCGCCTTAAGCTGGCAAGACGCCGCCCAACTCGTCGTCAATGGTGACGCCGCCTTCACCGTCATGGGTGACTGGGCCGAAGGATACTTCCGCGAAATCGGCTTCGAGCCAAACACCGGCTATGGTTGGTCCCCTGTTCCCGGTACGGCCGGGACCTTCCAATTCCTCTCCGACAGCTTCGTGCTGCCCGTTGGCGCGCCCCATCGTGACGCCGCCATCGCCTGGCTCACCGTCGCCGGCTCCCGTGAAGGGCAAGACGCCTTCAACCCGGTCAAAGGCTCCATCCCCGCCCGCAGCGATGGCGACCGCGCCCTCTACGGTGAATATCTGCTCTCCGCCATGGATGATTGGGCCAGCGACATCGTTGTCGGCAGCCTGACCCACGGCGTTGTCGCCAATGACTCCTGGAAATCAGAAATTGACACCGCGCTCGGCCTCTTCCTGGTCAACAAAGACGTTGCCGCCTTGCAAACGGCATTAACAGCCACCTGCGCCGGTTCCGGCCCCTGCAACTAATCTTGTCGTCGTCGGGGAGTGGATATCGGTTAACTCCGCGCCACTCCCCGACACGTCAAATGTAGGGCGAACTTTCCAGTTCGCTCTACATTTACTGAGGAGACAACACGCGCCTGCGGCGCACCACGAATGAACGAAAATTTGTAGTCCGAACATCCTTGTTCGGACATCGAACAGGGATGTTCGATTTACACAGGAGGTAGCATGTACTCAAGAAAAGACCAACTGCTTGGCCTGGCGCTTGTCTCACCCTCCATTCTCGCCGTCATCATCTTCGTCTACGGCTTCATTGCCTGGTCTGGGCGCGTCTCGCTCAGCCAGTGGAAAGGGCTTATGCCCGATTACACCTGGGCTGGCCTGCAAAACTACCTCGGCCTGTTCGCCGACCCCCGCTTCCACATAGACATCCGCAACACCCTCATCTTCACCGTGCTTTTCGTCGGTGGCAGCCTGGGGCTGGGACTGGCCTTAGCCATTTTGCTCGACCAGGGCCTACGCGGTGAAGGGTTCTTTCGCAGCCTTTACCTGTTCCCAATGGCTATCTCCTTCATCGTCACCGGCGTCGTCTGGCGCTGGCTCATGAACCCGGCGCAGGGCAGCCGTTTAAGCGGCTTAAACCTCATTTTCGACCAGCTTGGCCTCGATTTCCTCATCAACAAATGGCACACCACGCCCCAGTGGGGTATTGCCTTCATTGCCATCCCCGCCATCTGGCAAATGTCCGGCTATACGATGGCCCTTTATTTGGGTGGGCTGCGGGCAATTCCCGAATCCCTCCGCGAAGCCGCCCGCGTGGATGGCGCCACCGAATTTGCCATGTATCGCCGCATTATCCTCCCCCTGCTCAGACCGATTACGTTTAGCGCCATGATCATCTTGGGGCACATCTCGCTGAAGGTATTCGACCTGATTGTGGCCGTTGCCGGCAAACAAATTGCCCTGGACGTCCCCGCCATTTACATGTGGACAACCACATTTGATGGCAATTTCTACGGCCGGGGCGCAGCCATTGGGATTTTATTGCTGCTAAGCGTGGCGGTACTGGTTGTACCCTACCTGTACTTCACCCTGAAACATGAGGCAGAGTTATGACAACCATTCAATCACGCAAACGGTATCTGCTGTATATTCCATTGGTGTTCATGGCAATTTTTTACCTGATCCCCATTTACGTGATGCTGATAACAGGGTTCAAAAGCTTTGCCGAAATTGACCTGCAAACCATGTGGCGGCTGCCCCAGGGCATTCACTTCGATAACTTCATCGAAGCCTACAGCAAATTGTCCCCTCATTTATGGAACAGCGTGCGCCTGGTAGTCCCGGCCGCTATTATTTCATCCATTTTAGGATCGCTAAATGGGTTTGTGCTGGCGCGCTGGAAGTTTCCTGGGGCAGATTTTATCTTCCCCTTTTTGCTCTTTGGCATGTTCATCCCCTATCAGAGCATCTTGATTCCCCTGGTGCAGTTTATGCGCCAGATCAACTTGTATGGCAGCGTCTGGGGCCTGGTACTGACGCACGTGATTTATGGCATTCCTATCACCACGCTCACGTTTCGCAATTATTATGCCACCGTGCCCAAAGAGTTAATTGAATCGGCCAAAATTGATGGCGCTTCGATGATGCACGCCTATTTTTACATTTTATTGCCGCTGTCGCTGCCCAGCTTTGTCGTCGTCTTGATCTGGCAGTTCACCTCTGCCTGGAACGATTTTTTGTTTGCCGTCGTACTCACCAGCCCAGAAAACTGGCCGATTACGGTAGCGTTGAATAACATGGCCGGCAGCCAGATTATTGCCTGGAATGTGCAAATGGCGGGATCATTTATTGCCGCCATACCGACGTTATTGGTTTATATTTTCCTGGGGCGTTATTTCTTGCGGGGGTTAATGTCTGGCGCGCTGAAGGGGTAAAATGCAAGAACCGCGTTCCTCAGAAGGAACGCCTGACCAGCTTCGACAGGCTGGCGTGCATATACTTGGTAAAATGCAAGAACCGCGTTCCTCAGAAGGAACGCGGTTCTTAGTACGACTAAGAATGTAAGGACGTGACATTGAGTCGTGTCCAGACAAAATTCTCAAACTGATGCTCTTTAATGAGTTGTCTGGCTGTGGCCGTCAGCGCCTGCACCTCTGACTCTGCCTTGACAACATCATCTACATAAAACTCTTCAACCTTATTGTGTGGATGTTTCACTTCACAGATACCGTTGATGTGATAATGTGTAGTCATGGCTACACTATACACCCAAAATCCTTACCGTAGGTCTTTCGTAGGGTAAAAATGTACAAAAGTACCATCGTTTCTTAGTGAAAAATAAACAAATAAATCAAACCATTGCTTCTGCCGAAATCTCTGGGCGCCGGCGCATAAAGTCCACCAATACAGGCGCATAATCGGTAAAAGAGGGGCAGGCAATGCCACTGCCGGCCAGATCGCGCAAGGTGTTGGTACAGGTATACCGTGTTGGCAAAGTAAAGTAATCAATGGAAGCGGGTTCGATGCGCATCAGCGAATAAACGCCAGGAATATATTGCAAAGCCCCCTTTGCCAGCCAGCTTGTCACCGGAATACGCCAGACTTGGCGCCCGGTGACGGCGGCGATCACGTCTATCATTTCCGCCACCGTCAGCGGCGCCGGGTCGCTGAGGTGGTAAACCTGCCCCAACGATTGCTCCTGGGCGCTGAGGTAATCAAGCGCGTCTATCACGAAATCGCTCGGAACCACGTTGACCTCAAAACGAGATGGGTCGCCGACCAGGGGCATGATGGCGTGCGGGGGCTGACGCAATATCCATTGAATGGCGTAGTAAGGGCCGTCATATTTTTGCGTGGCGCCGGTTTTGCTGTCGCCAACGACAATGGCCGGCCGATAAATGCTCACCGGCAGCCCCTTTTTCATCTGCTGCCGGACCTCAATTTCCGCCCAATATTTGGTCTCTTCATAATAGTTGTTGAAGAGCTGCCCATTTTTCAAGTCATTTTCGGTGAAGTCGCCATCATGACGGCCGCTCACATAACAGGTGCTCACATATTGAAAGCGCCGTAAACGGGGGCAGCTTCCGGCCAGGCGCAGCATATACCGCGTCCCATCCACGTTGACGCGCATCGCCAGTTCACGTGACACGCCCAGCGCATACACGGCCGCTAAATGGTAAATCTCCACCGTCTCCTGTTGCAGCGCCGCCAACTGCACCGCGCCCAATCCTAAATCCGGCAAGGTAATGTCACCTTCCAGCAGTTGGATACGCGCTCCCCACCCCGCTTGCTCCGCGTCAATCTCCGCTACCCGCTGTAAGGATAGTGCGCGAAACTTGCGTTGGATAAGGCAGACAATTGTCACGTCGTCCGCATAGCGCGCCAGCAGTCGTTTGACCAATTCTGATCCTAAAAAGCCGGGGAATCCTGTCAGAAATACGGTTGTCATCGGTATCCTCCTGGAATCGGTAATCGGTAATCGGTGGTCGGTAATCGGTAATCGGTGGTCGGTGGTCGGTAATCGGTGGTCGGTGGTCGGTAATCGGTTTTCTGTTAACGGATCACCGATTACGGTTTACGGATTACCGTTCACCCGCTTGGTGAGGCCCCGCTTGGGAATTCGCATAGGCAGTTTGTAGCGGCGCACGCCGTCGTATTGGTAAAGGGCATTGGCGACGGCCCCGGCGGTGGGCACCAGGCCAATCTCGCCCACGCCTTTGGCCCCGTAGGGTCCATATGGATCAGGCACTTCCACGCCGATGATTTCCATTTCGGGCATTTCTTTGGCACGCAGAATACCGCAGTCGCGCAGGCGGGTGGATTTGGGACGGCCGTTTTCCATCACCAACTCCTCGCTAATCGCATACCCCAGCCCCATGTGGATCGATCCTTCCAGCTGGCCTTCAAACAAAACCGGGTTGAAGATTTTACCCGCATCGTGGGCGGCAGTGATTTTTTGGATACGGCCGTCTTCGTCCAATGTCACCAGCTGGGTGGCATAGCTGTAGGAATAGTGGGTGTACACTTTCTCCACCATCGCGCCCGGTTTGGTGGTCCAGTCTACGCGGAAAAAGCCTTCGTAGGAACGGCCGACCAGCTCTGCCAGTGAGTGGGTTTTCAGGTCTTCCTTGAGCTGCTTGCAGGCGTCGATGAGTGCGTTGCCCACCAGAGACGTGGCCCGCGAGGCGGTGGTCATACCCGCTTCCTGCTCGGAGACGGTGTCAATCCTCACCTCGATGATGGCCGGATCGAGGCCAGTTTCGTTGCATACCACCTGCTGCGCCACGGTGTTAACGCCCTGGCCCATTTCGGTCCAGCCGTGGTCTACCAGCACCTTGTCCGGGGCCAAAATCTGCACGCGGGCCTTGGACTCATCCGGCATGCCGTTGCCGATGCCGGTGTTTTTGATGCCGCAGGCGATGCCCGCATATTTCGCGGCGTAGTACGCATCCTTCACAGCCAGCAGCGTGTCGCGCGCCCCCGCGCCACCTTCAATGACCTGGCCAGTGGCGGTCATGTCGCCGTTTTGCAGGGCATTGTCGTAGCGGAACTGCCAGCGGTCGAAGCCGCCTTTTTCGCATAGCTCGTCGATGAGCGATTCCAGGCCAAAGGCGCTCTGGTTGACGCCAAAGCCGCGCATCGCGCCGCAGGGTAGATTATTCGTGTAGACAGCAACAGCCTCTACATCGGTCACGGGCACGTTGTACGCGCCGGTGGCGTGCCCGGCGGAGCGCTCCAGCACCTTCATGCCGACGGAGGCGTACGCGCCGGTGTCGCCCAGAAACTTCACCTTGACAAAGGTCAGCAGGCCGTTGGTGTCGCAGCCAATTTTGTAATCCATCCAGATGGGATGGCGCTTGGGGTGCATCACAATCGATTCGTCGCGGGTGAGGCGGACTTTGATTGGCTGCTGCATCAGGTAGGCGGCCAGGGCGGCGTGGCCCTGGGTGGTGAGATCTTCCTTGCCGCCAAAACCGCCGCCGTTGGGCACCATCACCACACGCACTTTGTCCAGCGGCAGCCCCAAAAGCTTGGCGATTTGAATGCGGTCGTCGAAGATGCCCTGGCCGCTGGAGAAGACCTCGACGCCGTCGGCTAACGGCCGTGCCACCGTGCACTCTGGTTCCATGAAGCCGTGCTCAATCATCTGCGTCTCAAAAACGCCCTGGGCGATGTAGGCGGAGCTGGCTTCGGCCGCGGCCATGTCGCCCCGACTGGTGTAACTGCGGGAGAGCTTGTTGCCCTGTGGGTGAATCTGGGGTGCGTCCGGCAGCAGCGCTTTGTGCATGTCGATGAGCGGTTCCAGCACCTCGTACTCCACTTTGATTGCGGCGACGGCATTGCGGGCCTGGGTATCCGTTTCGGCGACGACCAGGGCCAGCACATCCCCGACGTAGCGCGTCGTTTCCCCTTCGGCAATCATGAGCGGCCAATCTTGCTTGATGAGGCCAATTTGACGGTCGCCGGGCACGTCTTGAGCGGTGAAGATGCGAATGACGCCGTCCATCCTGGCGGCGGCGCTGGTGTCGATTTTGAGGACGGTGGCGCGGGGATGGTCGCTAAATCTGAGCGCGCCCACTTTCATGCCGGGCAGGCGGATGTCGTCGGTGTAGTGGTGCTGGCCGAGGACCAGTTTGGTGGCCTGGTATTTGGGTTGGAAGGTGCCAACACGGCCGTTTGTCTGCGGCAGCTTTACCTCTTCTTCCTTGCGAATCGCTTCCGCCGCCATTTCCACGGCATCGACAATCTTTTTGTAGCCGGTGCAGCGGCACAGGTTGGGGGTGAGCGCTTTTTCGATATCGTCCCGGCTGGGCTCGGGATTTTTGCTGATGAGCGCGTTGGACTGCATGACGATGCCGGGAATGCAGTAGCCGCACTGCACGCCGCCGCAGGAAACGAAGGAATTGGCAAACACCTCTTGCCGGTACTCGCCCAGCCCCTCGGTGGTGACGACCGCTTTGCCTTCTACCCGCTCCATTTTGGTGACGCAGCCAAGAACTGCTTTGTCGTCTAGCTGTACGGTGCAGGCGCCGCAGGCGGCTTGCGGCGCACAGCCATCCTTAGCGGAGAGAATGCCCGCTTCGTCGCGCAGATAGGTGAGCAGCGGCGTTTCTGGATCGCCATTGAACTCAATTAGTTGGCCGTTTAGTGTAAATTGCATCTGTTTACCTCCATTTAAGGTGCCAACGGCCGTATCGCAACAACCTATCGGCATCATGGATCCCCCATTTCGAAGACTAACAGCTGAGGAGATGTCGGGGAACCCCACCTCACCCTCGCCAGTGCGTCAGTCTATCTAGTCCACACTTCTGGCTGACTATTTCTCTTAGACCTGTCAGGTGGCCACCAAGGGCTGCGCAGTTGCGAGTAGCGTCGTGGCCACCTGACAGGTCTTAAGATTCTTCATGGCGCTCACCGGCCATCATCAGGCCGAGCTCTTCGGTGGTGACCCTGCCATTGTCCACAATGCCCATGATTTCGCCGCCGTACAGCACGACAATGCGATCAGACAGCGCCTTCACCTCGTCCAAATCTTCGGAGATGAGCAGCGTGGCCAGACCGTCGCTGCGGTTTTGCAGCAGCTGGTTGTGGATGTACTCGGTAGCGCCGATGTCCACGCCGCGCGTGGGTTGGGCGGCGATGAGCAGCCGGGGCTGGCGAGCCAGTTCACGGGCCAGGATGAGCTTTTGAATGTTACCCCCCGACAGATTCTTGGTGAGGGTTTCTTGTGTTGGGGTTTTCACGCGGAAATTTTTGATTAACCGCCCGGCATGTTGGGCGATCTGTTTGAAGTCGAGAAAGATGCCTCTGCTGAACGGCCGTCGGATGTAATCCTGCAAAATCATGTTTTCAGCGACAGAAAAATCTTTCACCACGCCGTCGTGCATGCGCTCTTCCGGGATGTAGGAGAGGCCAACTTTGTACATTTGGGCGGGGGTCAGGTGGGTCACAACTTTGCCGTCGAGGGTGATTTTGCCGTCATTCACCACCCGTAACCCGGCAATCGACCGCGCCAACGAGCGCTGCCCGTTGCCGGAAATGCCAGCCACGCCCACAATTTCGCCGCTGCGCACTTCAAAGGAGACGTTTTTGAGGACCTGCTTGCCGTCTTCGTTAACGGCCGTTACGTTCTCCAACTTCAGCCGCACATCACCCACTTCACGCGGGGGACGAATACGCTCCAGCAGCACCTCGCGGCCGACCATCATATTGGCCAGATCCTTTTTGGTTACATCCTTGGTGGGGCGCGTGCCGACAACACGGCCGTCGCGCAGCACGGTCACACGGTCGGTCAGGGCAAAAATTTCGTTGAGCTTGTGCGAGATAAAAATGAGGGCGTGTCCGTCAGCGGCCATCTGGCGGAAGATAACAAATAGATCATCCACTTCTTGCGGGGTGAGAACGGCCGTTGGCTCATCCAGCACCAGCAGTGCCGCGCCGCGGTACAGCGCCTTGACAATTTCCACGCGCTGCTGCTGCCCCACCGCCAGTTTGCCCACGATGGTGTTGGGGTCCACCTGCAAGCCGTACTTGCTGGCCAGCTCGCGAATCCGCGCCGACACCACGTCTAAATCCAGGCGCGGTGCCCGCGAGGAGGGCAGCCCCAGGGCCACGTTTTCGGCGACGGTCATGTTGTCGACCAACATGAAGTGCTGGTGAATCATGCCAATGCCATGTTTGGTGGAGTCGGTGGGGGAGTGGATGGTGATGGGACGGCCGTTCAGGAAAATTTGCCCCTCATCTGGCTGGTAGAGACCGTAGAGAATCTTCATCAGCGTACTTTTGCCCGCGCCGTTTTCGCCCAGCAGGGCGTGGATTTCGCCCGCTTTCACGTCAAAATCGACGTGATCGCTGGCCAATACGCCGGGGAAGCGCTTCACAATGCCGCGCATTTCCAACGACTCAATGCGGGGCAGCCCGGAGGGGAGGGTATTTTTGGTTTCGCCGTTTTCGTTCATGAGGTTTCTTCAGGTAATTGGGTAATTGAGTAATTGAGTAATTGGCCATCCAATTACCTAATTACTTAATTACCTAATTGCTCATATGCCAGATTGTCTCTGCTTTTCTTTCCGTTAAAACACGGCCGTTTCGTATCACGGTGCGGTTGGCGGGTTGTTGGCGCAGGGCTTGAACGGCCGTTTGCGCATCCAAAATCACCAAATTTGCCGCCGCGCCGACGAACACGCCGTAATTGTCCAGCCCCCACATCCGCGCTGCATGGCTGCGGGGCATGTTAAAGGCGGCTTCGATTTCATGGGGTGCGCCCAAATGGGCCAGGTGCGCAGTGATCAGGGCCACTTCCAATGGATCCATTTTACCAAACGGGTAAAACATGTTTTGCAAATCGTCCTGGCCACACACCATGTTGACGCCCGCTTCCAGCAGTTCCTTCACCCGGGCAATGCCGCGCGGCTTCGGATAGCCACTGTGCCGCCCTTCCAACATGCTGTTAATCGGCGCGTTGGTGATGATGTGAATGTCCGCCGCCTTCACCTTGTCGATGATGCGCGCCGCCATTGCATCGTCCCAGGCGGACATGGCGCAGCAGTGGCCTGCCGTTACCCGCCCCTGCCAGCCGGTCTCGATGGTTTTGTCCGCCAGCAGTTCCAGCGAATGCCAGTACGGGTCATCGGTCTCGTCGATGTGCATGTCGATGTCTACGTCGTGCTTTAGGGCAATCTCGAAGGCGATGTCGATATGTTTGGCTGCATCATCCATCGTTTTTTCGCCGTGCGGCATGCCGCCGACCAGGTCGCAGCCGTTTTCCATCGCCTGCCACATCATCTCTACCGCTTCGGGATTTTGGGCCAGGCCAAGCTGCGGAAAGGCGACCAGCTGGATATCGATCAGGTCACGGTAAACATCCCGCGCCGCGGCCACGCCGCGTAAAATGCTCAGCCTGGCGATGTGGTCGATGTCGACGTGGCTGCGCAGCCAGAGCGTGCCGTTGGCTACGGCCGTTTTCACCACAATGCCCGCCCGCGCCACAATATCTTCCACGGTCAGGTCGTGTTTTACCTTCGCGTAAATCTCAATCGCTTCTTCCAGGGTGCCGCTCTGGTTGATGAGGCCGTCCCACAGCAGCGCGTTTTCCAGATGAAAATGGGATTCGATAAACGCAGGCGAGATCATGCCACCACGCGCATCAATTTCTTGCGCGGCAGAGGGCAGGGTGTTGGGGGATGAAACGGCCGTAATCACGCCCGTTTCAATCCCTACTTCGATGGGTTGGCCGTGGTCAGAACGGCCGTTGCGAATCACAAGGTCCATAGTGGGTAGGAAAGACCTGGAGACCTGTCAGGTGCCCATCAAGAAGCCTCGCAAATAAGGTTGGCTCCTAGGCACCTGACAGGTCTAAAAAGCTAAAACTTAATTACGCGGTTCAGCCACGATCTCAATCGCGCCGTCGATGATGGCCTGTTCGGCCGCCATACCGGCTTCAACTGCTTCCGCAGGCAGACTGTCGGCGTAAATCATCGTCTGGCCGCCGTTTTCCAGCGTCAGCTGCAAAACGCGCCCGCCGTATTCACCCGCCTGGTTGGCGGTGATCATCTCCAGCAGGGTCGGGACCCAGTCGTACAGGACGGTGACCACCACCACATCTGCACCCGCCGGGCTTTGGTCGGCCTGAATGCCGAGCCACGGCACGCCATTCTCGCTAGCCACGCCAATCGCCCCAACAACTTGCTGCGAAGAGCCGGTCAGTACATCAGCGCCAGCGGCGATTTGGGTGTTGGCCGCCTCGGCGGCTAAGGCCGTGTCGCCAAAGGAGCCGGTGAAAGAGACGTTGACCTGAATGTCCGGGTTCGTGTCGCGCACGCCCGCCAGGAAGCCGTCAACGTGCAGCTTGGCGTCACCAGCGTCCACCGGGCCAACCAGCCCAATGATGCCGGATTCGGTCAGGTAGGTGGCTACCACGCCGCTGACATAGCCGCCCTGTTCGGCGCGGGGTTCGTAGGCAAAGACGTTGGTCACACCCTCATCCGCGCCCGTGTTGGTGGTTGTGCCCCAGGCAAAGCTGGTTTCCGGGAAGTCCGGGGCGAGCTCAAACAGAGAGGTGCCGTACTGCGCCCCGTGGGCAATCACCAGGTCGTAGCCATCGGCCGCATAGTCGCGAATCGCGGCCGCGGCGTCGGTGACGTTGAACATGTTTTCGGTGTAGGCAATCTCAAAGTTCTCTTCGCCGTAGTGATTCTGCAGAATGACCAGCGAGTCGTAGATGGATTGGCTCCAGGCCAGGTCGGTGGTGGTGCTGGGCATCACCAGGGCAATACGCACCGGCTCGATTTCCGGGTACTCAATCATCATTTCTTCATCCCCGGCATCGGCAGCGGCGGGCGCTTCGCCAGCAATGATCGCATTCACGTCGATGGCCCCCGCGATGATGTCGTTGGCGGCAACCATGGCAGCCGCCACGGCCTCGCCATCCAGACCATCGGCATAATCCATTACCAGGCCGCTGTTGCCCAAAGTCAGGGCATAGGCGGTGCCGCCGTACTCGCCAGCCTGATGCTTGCGGATGATGTCACTTAACACGCCGTCCCAATTGTACAGCTGCGAAGCGACCACCACATCCGGGGCAATGGGGCTTTGGTCGGACTGGGTGCCGAGCCACGGCACGCCTTGTTCAGCGGCAACGCCAATCGCACCAACTACCTGTTGGGCGGAACCGGTCAGCACATCAGCGCCAGCCGCAATTTGCGTATTGGCGGCCTCTGCGGCCAGGGCGGTGTCGCCAAAGGAACCGGTGTAGGAGACGTTGACCTGGATTTCAGGATTGGCGGCTTTGGCACCCGCCACAAAGCCGTCGATGTACAGCTTGGCGTCGCCAGCCTCCACCGGACCCACTACACCCAGCACACCCGAGGTGGTCAGGTTTGCGGCCAGAACGCCGTTGACGTAACCACCTTCTTCGGCGCGGGCTTCATAGGCAAAGACGTTGGTCAGCCCCAGCTCGGTCCCGATGTCGGTGGCGGTGCCCCAGGCAAAGGTGGTTTCGGGAAAATCGGGGGCAATTTCGAACATGGAGGTGCCGTACTGCGTGCCATGGGCGAGTACGATGTCGAAGCCATCGGCGGCGTAGTCACGCAGGGCGGCGGCGGCGTCGGTGACGTTAAACATGTTTTCGGTGTAGGCAATCCAAAGGCTG
>JACSRF010000493.1 GCA_014879875.1 Anaerolinea sp. | reverse complement strand
CGCGATAGTTCGGCTGCGCTCACCACAAGTTTGGCAAAGGGTGTGTTTCATTTCAGTTTGTCACTGGCCTGGCAAACGCTCAACACAGTTGCAACACACCCTTTTGCAAATCGCGTTACTTTATACGAGGAGATCATGGGCAATGCGTAAACGAGTGACTATGGGCGTTGTGGTTTTGCTGGCGCTGTTGGGTGGGGCTTATCTCGCTGTCAGCTATGTGTTGTATGACCAGTTGACGGATGTGGCCGGGAGCTGCGACCGGCACGCGGCGAACCGCCCGAATGATTTTGTTGACCGCGCCGGCTGGTGGGGAACCGACTTTGATTATGAGGCGTACTTTATGCCACAGTATGAGGAGGTACGCTTCCCCAGCCGGCAAGATGGCCTGACCATTGCCGCCTTTTACGTAGAAGCCGCACCCGATGCCTCGACGGTGATCCTGGTGCATGGGTTGGGCGGTTGTAAGAATGCGCATGAGGTGTTGGTTCCCGGCGGCATTTTGTGGCGGCATGGCTTTAACGTGCTGCTGCTGGATGTACGCGACGTGGGGGAGTCGGATATGGAAGACGGCCGTTCCGCCATCGGCAATGAGGAGTACCTGGACGTGCTCGGCGCGTGGGATTGGCTGGCAACGGTGAAGGGGATTCCGGCGGAGCGCATTGGGCTGCTGGGCAACTCGTTGGGAGCGGCGACGGCGCTGAATGCGTTTCGTCTGGAACCGCGCGTGGCGGCCGTTTTCGTGGATTCCCCATTCGACAACCTGCCGCAAATCATCGAAGAAGAATTGGCGCGCAACAATTACCCGCTGTTTCTGACCCAGGGCGGCATTTGGATGGCGCGGTTGGTGGCGGGGGATAATTTGTTGGCGTATGATCCGGGGGATGCCGTGAATGCGAGTAACGGCCGTCCCATGTACATCATTCACGGCACGGCCGATACGCGCATTGATTACCACCACAGCTTGCAGCTGCGCGACCGCGCCGCGGCATTGGGCGCGGACAACGTAACGGTGCAGATTGTGGATGGCGTAAACCACATCCAAATGGCGCGGGATTATCCACAGGAGTATGAGACGGCCGTCGTCAATTTTTTCCGCGCCACCTTAAAATGAGGCACGAAGGTGATGCACGAGGGATAAGGATGATGCAACCAGTGGTTATGAGTGTAACGGAACGGCCGTTTGCCGCGTTCGCTGTCGCCGTGCAGGCTATCATTGTCAATGATCATGAGCAAATCTTGCTGCTTTCCAGCGCGCGGCGTGGTCGCGCCGGCGTTTGGCAAACTGTCAGCGGCGGCCTGGAAGCGAGCGAGACGGTGTTGACCGGGACGCTGCGCGAGGTGGCGGAGGAGGTGGGGCCAGATGTGCGGGTACGGCCGTTGGGCCTGGTCCATGCGCAATCTTTTCACTATGATTCCAAATTACAGCACATGATTGGTGTGTATTACTTACTGGCCTACGAGGGTGGTAATATTGTGCCCGGCGACGACATGATCGGTAGTGAATGGCGCTGGTGGTCGCTGGTTGATCTGGAAACTGTGTCGCTCCATGCGTCTACCCATTTGTGGATGTTGCGCCGGGCGGTGCAGTTGTATCGGTTGTGGCGGGATGAGGGGGAACGGCCGTTGCAGCCATTTCTTGGTAATCAGTGAGCAGTAATCAGTGAACTGTGTTTTACTGATGACTGATCACCGACAACCGATTACCGTTTACTGGAGGAACTCATGAGTCATAGCAATTCTGTTGAATTTGTGCCCAACGGCGGTTGGGACGAGCGCATTTTGGTTTGCCGCAATGCACCGCTGGTAGATACGTTTATCGTTGTCACGCAGCGGTACGTGGTGATAGTGGATACGATGATCAATGAAGTAACGGCGGAGAAGTTGTGGGAACGGGCACGGCCGTATCTCACCCCATCCCGCTCCCTTCTGGTCATCAACACCCACGCTGACTACGACCACAGTTGGGGCAACCAATTTTTTGCCGCGATGAATGCGCCGATCATCGGCCGTCGCGCCAGCGTGCCCATTTTCAGCGAACCGGACCCGCTGTCCTTTTTACAGCGCGTGCAGGCCGAAGAACCGGACATCTTCGGCAAGGTGATACCCACGCCCCCCACCATCCTCTTCGACGACAAGCTGACCATTGACGGCGGCGACCTGACACTACACCTGTTCGCCACACCGGGCCACACCGTTGACCACGCCTCGCTCTACATCCCGGAAATCAATACCTTGCTGGCCGCCGACGCCGCCGAAGCGCCCTACCCAATGGCGCGCACCACCGACGGCTTGCCCGCCATGCGCCAATCGTTGGCGCAGTTGGCCGCGCTCAATGCCGCCACCGTCCTCTACTGCCACGCCCCCACGACCCTGGGCGCGCAGCTTTTGCAGGACAACATCGCCTACTTTGACAAATTGGACGTGGCGTGTCGCGCTGCTCTGGCGCGTGGCGTCCCCGCGAACCCGCCCGAAGACGCCGACGTCATTGAACTGGTTGGGCTGCCTTATGCGCAGGCCGTGCCGCCAATAGACATGTGGCAAAACATCCACGAATATTACCGCACGCACGGTCACACCGCGCAGCTGCGCATGATGCTGGCAAGCCTGGCAGGAATTGGGGCATAAAAAACAGTTGCCTCCCGCAGACGATCTGCTTCAGGAAAACGCATCATGAGCAAACCCATTCGTATTGAGCTGCCCACCGAGTATGAGGCCGGGCCGGTGAATGTGTATTTGTTCACGGAGCCGGAGCCTGTGCTGGTGGATACGGGCGTGAAGTCGGCGGCAAGCTGGCAGGCGCTCACGGCCGCTTTAGCCGGCCATGGCCTCGCCATCCATGATTTGGCGCGAGTGGTGTTGACGCACGGCCACGTAGACCATTTTGGGCAGGCGAACCGGCTGGCGCAGGTAGGGGGCGTCAGGTTGGAAACGGCCGTCATCGTCGCCCACCGCCTCACGAACTTCACCGACTACTGGCAAAAGCGCACCGCCTATTACCAGGACATCTTCCTGCCGCAAACCGGCCTGTCGTCGCCGATGTACCAGTTCATGCTCGCCTACTTCCAGATTGTCGCCGCTAATTACGAAGATGTGCCTGCCGCCGCGCTGCACACCTACGCCAATGACGCCACCATTCAACTGGGCGGGCTGGATTGGCAAGTGCTGCACACACCCGGCCATTGCAGCCATCAGACCTGCTTTTACCAGCCAGACACGCGCCAGTTCCTTTCCTCAGACATGCTGCTGAAGCAGACGCCAACGCCGGTGGTAGAACTGCCCGCCGACGGCCGTACCCGTGAACCCTCTTTGCCCACCTTTTTGCGCTCGTTGGAACAGGTGGAGGCGTTGGATGTGGATGTGGTTTACCCCGGTCACGGCGAGATTTTCCATGACCATCGCGCCCTGGTGCAGCAGCAGCGCGAGCGCATTTTGCGCCGCACCGAAGATGCCTATGCCTGCATCCGGGGCGGCTGCCGCACGGCGGCGCAAATCACCGCCCACCTCTACGCCGACCGCTCGCTGGCGATTCAGTTTGCCGGACTGTGGATGGCGTTGGGTTACGTGGATTTGCTGCTGGAAGACGGCCGTATCGCTGCCCATGAAGAAAACGGCGTCATTTTTTATGAGCAGAAGCTGTAAAGATGACCGTTTGTTGCCGATGTGGGCATGGTTCATCTAACGTAAGTTTTGTGCAATCAGAGCCAAAATGGCAAAAATAAAAGTTCTTCTGTGGCGGCAGCGTGTTAGGGCTGCGTTCGGTGGCGAAGTGGCCTGCTGGCGCTTATCTGTTGGCCGGTGAGACCTGGGTGGCGCTTGTTTTGGATGAAGCTGCGCGCCCGGCGCGGCTGCCTGAATACAGTCACATC
>JACSRF010000489.1 GCA_014879875.1 Anaerolinea sp. | reverse complement strand
GCCTTTCTTCCTTTGCCCCTTTGCGTTAAAAATTCTTGTACATCATGCAAACATCTCACTGGAAAGGTAGTAATCCCCAATCCCCGCTATTTTTTAGGATACGTGGACTACCGATTGAGATACGGCCGTAAAAACTGCCCCGTATAACTTGCCGCCACAGCCACCACCTGCTCCGGCGTTCCTTCCGCTACAATCTCCCCGCCCCGATGCCCACCTTCCGGCCCCAGGTCAATCAGATGGTCCGCCACCTTAATGATGTCCAGATTATGCTCAATGATGACCACCGTATTCCCCTTATCCACCAGCCGCGTCAGCGCCATAATCAGCTTCGCCACGTCATGCGCGTGCAAACCAACCGATGGCTCATCCAAAATATACATGGTGCGACCGGTGGCGATCTTCGACAATTCCCGGCTCAACTTCACCCGCTGCGCCTCCCCCCCGCTCAGCGTTGGCGCCGGCTGCCCCAGGTGAATGTACCCCAGCCCCACGTCCGTCAACGTTTTCAGTTTGCGCTGAATAGGGGGAATATTCTCAAAAAATTCCAACCCCTCATCCACCGTCAGGTCGAGTACTTCGGCGATATTCAACCCCTTATACGTCACTTGCAGCGTTTCCCGGTTATAGCGCGCCCCATGGCAAATGTCGCAAGGCACGTAAATGTCCGGCAAAAACTGCATCTCGATCCGATTTTGCCCCTGCCCCTGGCACGCTTCGCAACGCCCCCCCTTCACGTTAAAGCTAAAACGCCCCGGTTTGTAGCCGCGCACCTTACTTTCCGGCAGGCTGGTAAACAGGTCACGGATCGGATTAAACAAATTGGCATACGTGGCCGGATTCGAGCGTGGCGTGCGCCCAATGGGACTTTGGTCAATCTCAATCACCTTGTCAATATGCTCCAGTCCTTCAATACTGTGGTGCAGTCCCGGCAGCGCCTTCGCTTTATAAAAATGCTGCGACAACTTTTTGCTCAAAATCTCCACCACAAACGAGCTTTTCCCGCTGCCGCTGACCCCGGTGACGCAAACCAATTTGCCCAGCGGAATCTTGATGTCAATCTCTTTCAAATTGTTTTCACGCGCGCCGCGCACCATCAGAAACTCCCCCGTTCCTTTGCGCCGTTTTTTCGGTAACGGGATTTTTTTACGGCCGCTCAAATACGCGCCGGTCAACGACTGTTCAACCTGCACAATACTTTCCAGCGTCCCCTGCGCCACCACTTCGCCGCCATGCTTGCCTGCGCCCGGCCCCAGGTCTATGATCCAATCCGCGGCGCGCATCGTATCTTCGTCATGTTCCACCACCAGCACCGTGTTACCCAGATCGCGCATCCCTTGCAGGGTATGAATGAGCCGGGCATTGTCCCGCTGGTGCAGGCCAATGCTTGGCTCGTCCAACACGTACAGCACCCCCATCAACTGGCTGCCAATTTGCGTTGCCAGGCGAATGCGCTGCGCCTCACCCCCGCTGAGCGTGCCCGCTGCCCGATCCAGCGTCAGGTAATCCAACCCGACATTAATAAGAAAAGAGAGCCGCTCGTAAATTTCCTTCAAAATCGGTTTGGCAATGAGCTGCTGGCGTGGCGTCAATGGGCTGGTGGCTTCGTCGCGCAGCCGCTCCACCCAGGGCAGTGTGGTGACAACCGGCTGCCGCGTTATCTGGTCAATGCTCTGTCCCGCAATATCCACCCCGCGCGCCACCGGATTCAGGCGCGTGCCGGCGCAGGTACGGCACGGCCGATCCACCATGTACTCTTCCAGCTTGTCGCGCACGTAGTCAGAAGTCGTCTCCTGGTAGCGACGCTGTAAATTGGGGATGACGCCTTCATAGCGGGTGGTGTAATGGCGCGTTTCTCCTTCCCGGTTCAGGTACGTAACCGTGACTGTCTCCTCGCCGCTGCCATGCAGCAGCAGCCGCAGCTGCGCTTCATTCAGCCTCTTGACCGGCGCTTGCAGCGGAATGCCAAAATGGTCGGCGGCTGCTTTGAGCAACTGCCAGTAATATCCTTGTTTGTCATCGGCCGGCCAGGCGGCAAACGCCCCTTCATCCAGCGTCAGGTCTTTGTTAGGCACAATCAGGTCTTCGTCAAACTCTTTCTTCGTGCCAAGACCCTGACAGGCAGGGCAGGCGCCATGCGGGCTGTTGAAACTGAACGTGCGCGGTTCAATTTCAGGGATGCTCGTCCCATCGTAGGGGCAGTAAAGATGTTCTGAGTACAGATTGTCTTGTGGGTTGGCGACGTCGGTAACGTCGCTGATAATGACCAACCCCTGCCCCAATGAGAGCGCCGTCTCAATGGAGTCGTTGAGGCGGCTGCGCGCAGCCTGGGCATCTTCACTCTGGTCGTGTGGCGCATGTCGGATAATTAACCGATCCACCACGGCTTCAATGGTGTGATTTTTATACCGCTCCAGTTCAATCGTCTCATCTACCTGGCGCACCTCGCCATTGACGCGCACGCGCACGAACCCTGCTTTGCGCACATCGTCAAAAACGGCCTGATGCTGCCCTTTGCGGTCTTTGATGAGGGGCGCCAAGATCAGGATACGACTGCTCTGCGGCATGTGCAGCACATTGTCTACAATCTGTTCGGCCGATTGGGGCATGACCGAACGGCCGCACGTGGGGCAGTGTGGCGTTCCGGCGCGGGCAAACAGCAGGCGCAGGTAGTCGTAAACTTCCGTCACCGTACCGACGGTGGAGCGTGGGTTATGGCTGACCCCTTTCTGGTCAATGGAAACGGCCGGGCTGAGTCCTTCAATCTGGTCTACGTCTGGCTTTTCCATCTGGCCGAGAAACTGGCGGGCGTAAGCGGAAAGCGATTCGACATAGCGGCGCTGTCCTTCGGCAAAAATGGTATCGAAGGCCAACGATGATTTACCCGATCCGGACAACCCGGTGATGACGACAAGTTTGTCGCGGGGAATCTCGACGGTGATGTTTTTCAGGTTATGTTCGCGCGCGCCGCGCACAACGATTTTATCCAGGGACATGGCGTCTCCTATGGTCGTTTGTAGATTGAGGCATTAAGCCAATCTACAATTCTACCACGCGCCATGTGGTTAACCATTAATGTTTCAGCAATCAGCAATTTCAGTTATGACGCATCTGCCACCGTCACCACCGATTGAAATCGGTGTCTGCCATGAAAAACGCGCTATTGAAGATTGAAAATTTATTCCGGTAAAAGAAATGACAATCCGCGGACTAATTTGTAAAGGACATCTTCTGCTTTTTGAACCATGCCGAAAATCTCGGTTAAGCCAGGCCAGAGCGGGAAACGTACCACCAAAGGCTTGTTGTAGAATTTTGGGCCATAATTTGCCCCGTTACGGCCGTTGCTCATCAAAACCATGCCCCTTCCCTCGTCAGGAAAGCCAATGGCAAACGCTTTCAAGTTACCATTGTCCCCCCAGGTGGAACGGCCGTTTCTAACCACAACGGCGCCTGTTTTTTGAGCGTGGTGATGACCTGGTTATTTATCACTGGTTATCCCTTTTTTTGGCAAACGTAAATCATTATCCGGCTTTCGGCCGTTAAAGGCGTGCGGTCCCAGTCGCCATACACGGACAGCGTTGTAAACCCGTTGTAGTGGAACAGCGCTTCTGCTTCTTGCGGAAATAGGTAGCGCAGCGAAAGTGGGGCGCGGAGCGTGGTGGAATGGCCGTCTTTGTCTGTCCAGCGGCGTATGGCCGTTTCCACCTTGACCTGTCGCAAGGGATCGTAATATTCAGTACCGCTGACGTCTACGCCACGGCCGTCAATCGTTGTGTAGGAAAACCATGCCTGTTCTTCGGTGACGGCCGTTAACTGATCTAGATGGGGGAAAAAGAGAGCGGTGGCGAAACGGCCGTTTGCTGTCAAATGTTCCCGAATCCGCGCCAGCATTGTTTCCTGGTCTGGTCGCGTCAGTAAATGCTGGAATACACAGCCCGCAGCAAAGATAAAATCAAACTGCCGTTCTAGCTGAAAAGCACGCCCATCTGCCTCTACCCAGTGGATAGGCAGCCCGGCTGCTTTTTGCTTCGCTTGCGCCAGCATACCCGGTACAATATCTAACCCCGTTATGTCAATCCCTTCTTGCGCCAGTGGAATCGTAACACGACCGCTGCCACATCCTAAATCTAGAACGGGTCCGCCTATTTGGCGCGCCATTTCCAGAAAAAAGGGCCCATCTGGTTCAAAACGACTGTTTTCCTGGTCGTAAATGATCGGGTCAACATAATCGGCCAGGTTGTTGTATTCAATCATTATCAGATCCTTATACGTGGTGCTGCGACCGTTTCTCAATTTAGCCGTGCGCGCTAAATGTGTGGCAGCGACCCTATACACTTAACCTTCTCTATGCCAAACGGGCGTGAAGTTTGACGTAATTGTCATAGCGCCATTGGGCGATACGGCCGTTTTCTACCCCATCACGCACGGCACAATCCGGCTCCTGCTCGTGCTGGCAGTTGCTGAAACGGCAGTGCGGTGCAAACGCCGCCACGTCCGGGTAATAGTCGAGTAGTTCCTCAGCTTCCAGCCCCAACAACCCCATATCTTTGATGCCCGGCGTGTCAATGACGTAGCCGTCCAGGTGCGTCAACGGGTACATGACGGCTTGCGTCGTCGTGTGTCGTCCTTCGCGGCTGGGCATGTTGCTGATGCGCGCCGTGCGCAAGTTCAGGCCAGGGTCAATGGCGTTGAGCAGGGTGGATTTGCCCACCCCGGACAGCCCGGCGAGGACGGTGGTTTTGCCGCGCAGCACGGCCGTTAATTCTCCCAATCCTTCTCCCGTCACAGCGCTGGTGTACAGGATGGGGTGGTTGAGAGTTTGATACGGCCGTAACAACTCCTCAACCTCGGCCATATCCTGCGCCAGGTCAATCTTGTTAATGCACACGATCCCGGTCAGGTTGTTGCGCGCGGCGCCGATCAGGTACTCATCCACCATTTGCAGCCACAGGTGCGGCTCGCGCCAGGCGGCCACCACCAACACCTGATCCACGTTGGCCGTCAAAAGCTGGCGCAGATGGCTGTAAAATGGATCGGCGCGTCCCAGGCCGCTGCGACGCGGCAGCGCCTCTTGCACAAAGCCGCGCCCCGCTTCCTGTGGGCTGACCAGCACCCGGTCGCCCACGGCGATGACGTTGGTATAGCCCGTTTGCTCGGCGATCAACACGCCGCGCCAATCGCAAACAATCACCTTGCCATCCAGAGCGACGCGGCACAAGCCCTTGCTCACTTCGACGACGATGCCCAGGGCATAAGGTGTGGCGGCAGCCAACCGCTGCCACATCGCCTCATTAAAGTCGGTGGCCACGGCCTGCGCCGCCAGCGTTTCCACCTGTTTGCGCCGTTCCATCTCGTCGCGGGGCATGATGCGCCGGTCGGCGACGACGCCGAATTCGTCCGGTTGCAGGGGCTGCCAGTCGGCGCGGTGTTTTTCCTGGTTAGCGGCCGTGTTGTGCCGCACCGTTTTGCGCTGCCCTTTTTGCGCCTGCCATGCTTCTTGTTGTCGTTCTTTTATTCGTTGTTTACGTTTCTTGCTTTTGCTTGTCAAAGTTGTTTCCCTTTTGAGCCTGCGAAGGTTTGCGCTAGGAAATTGAGTACAATTTGATTGAATTCAGATGGTTTTTCTATATTGGGGAAGTGGGCTGTATCTGCCATCGTGATTTGCCGCGCCAGAGGTAGTCCATCTCGCAGCAACTCGGCAATCCGTTGCACATCTGGCGCATCTTGCTCGCCTATGATGATGAGGGTGGGTATTTTAATGGTGTCCAGGCGGTTTATTGCCGGAGGCGTTGGTTCTTGCCGTTTGCCGCTTCCTTCTGGTAATTGAAATGTGTGGCGGATTAACTCGCTAACTCTGGTTCGACCCTGCTCATTAACCTGCTCCGGGTTACGTGTCAACCCGTCGTACCACACCTGGGTAGAAATTTCGGCGGCCAGATCGATCTCGCCCTGTTCATAAGCGGCGTGCATCTCTTCGGCTCGTTCAGCTATGCCTTCCATTTGAAACTCGTATCCGCCGAGACCGGACCCCACCAGCACCAATCCGGTAACCATTTTCGGATATTCCAGCGCAAAATCTAGCGCAATTTTGCCACCCCAGGAACAACCGATAAGAACGGCCGTTTCCACCCCTAAATGTCGCAATAATCCCAACAAGTCATCGTGAGCAGAGTAGGTCATGGGCGGATCGGCCGTTTCGCCCCAACCACGCACATCGTAGCGAATGACGTAGTGTTGTTTGGCAAAAGCATCCATTTGCTCATCCCACATGCCCAGATTGACAACACCGGCATGAATGAGGACGACGGCCGTACCCGCTCCCCGCGCTTCATAATGAATATTCGTTCCGTTTACTTCTGCAAATTGGTAGGTTATCATTTAATCTGTCCTATTCCTCTGTTTCTGTCATGCACCAGTCAATCAGGCGGCGCACAAAGTCGGCGGTGGGGTAGCGGTTGTTGTCGTGTTTCCAGCGCGGCATCTCAATTTCCTTTGCACCCGGCTGGCGGGGGAAGTGGACGCCTTCGATTTTGAGCAGCACGGCCGTATCCCGCATTTCCGGCAGGCGATAAGCGATGATAAACTGTTTCTTTGTGTCAAAGATACGCAGATAACGCTCCGCAACCGGCGCCACAAACCCGCCCTCACTCGGTATGCTCTTGTTCACTTCCTGCACGTACCACAGATATTGCCGCCCTTTGTAATTGACCTTGCGCCGTCCCTTTTTGCTCACAGCCATATGGGTTACCTTTTGACGTTGTGTTCTAAAAAGTAGTATATTTGTAGTATGAAAGTAAAAACGTCTATTACCCTTTCGGAAGACTTGCTCGAAACTGTTGACGAGTTTGCGGCCAAATACAAAAATCGGTCAGAGTTTCTTGAAATAATCCTCCGGAAAGCAATTGCGCAGATGATTCGTGATGAACAAAACGAGAGAGATTTGCAAATCATCAATGAACATGCAGAGCGACTTAATCAAGAGGCTGAAGATGTTTTAGCCTACCAGGTGATTCCATGAGGCGTGGAGAATTCTATCGCCTTTATAGGCCACCTGGAACCGACCCCAAAAAGTTTAGGATTTTTGTTATCGTTAGTCGTCAACATGCGATTGATTCACGTTTTTCAACAGTCGTTTGCGCCCCTGTTTATTCAAATCATGACGGATTAGCCTCTCAAGTCCTGGTTGGCATCAACGAAGGGCTTGCGCATGATAGCAGCGTTCATTGTGACGAACTTATCAGTTTACCGAAATCTCAATTGACCAGTTTTGTGGGGATGCTTTCGCCTCGCAAGATTAACGAATTAAATCAAGCTCTCAAAGTTGCCCTTGATATTCCCGACTAAACCAGCCAGTCAAACCACCGTTCGATTAACGAATTGCCTTGCGATAGGTTGCGGCTCGTTTTATTACCTGGAAGCCCATGCTTTTGTAGATGTTCAGCGCCCCGCTGAGGTTTTCGGCGTCCACGCCGAGGGCGCTTTCGGTCATGCCCTGTTCTTTTTGTACCTGCAAGCTGCGGGCGATGAGGGCGTGCGCCAGGCCGCGCCGCCGCCACGGCCGTCGCGTGAAGATGGTTTCGGTGTAGCCACGTAAACGGCCGTACTCCTCATTCTCCCGGTGGTCAATAAAGGTGAGCACACCACCCGCTACCTCGTCGCCATCCCAGGCTACCTGCCACAACGCCGGGTTGAACGTGGGCTGCGCCTGCCATTCCACGAGGTTGTTTTCCGACTGCGGGCGCGCCCCCCAATGGTCGCGGAACGCTTCCTGCACCGCTTCCCAAATTTGCCGCCATTGGGACAAATCAGCCGGGCGCAGTTCCAGACCAGGCGGCAAAGGCAGGTCGGGGATGTCCTCCAGATTGGGACGCACCATCTGATAACCATAGCGCACGGCCGTATACCCTTCACGTTGCAGCAGCGCTTCCCAATGCTTCTCGCCATGCGCCACCCAACATTGGTAGAGCTTTGCGCCGTCGTCCGGATGGTCGGTGGCGATGTCGCCTAAACGCTGCTCCAGATAACGCAACATGGCGCGGCGAATGCCCATTTCGCGCCACGCCGGGCGCAAATGGGCGAAGAAGCTATAGATGCGCGTCTGGTCGAGAAGCTGCTCGTGCCAGCAACGGCCGTAGCCCGCCACCTCGCCCGCCACTTCAGCGAAAATCATGTCCGTGTACGGGTCACAATTCTCCAAATAACGGTAATCACGCGCCGTATCTTCTTCAGAAACGGCCCATTCTTGTCCATCAGCCTCTAGGCTGTCCCGAACCACCGCCACCATGCGCGGATAATCCACCTCGCCACGAAAGCCGCGGAAGCGCAGCCCGGCAATGGGGGGCGCAGCGGCCACCAACAAACTGTCACTTATTTCCATTAACTTTTCCATGCCATAACTCCTGCATTACATCTGAATGCGCTAATAACTCGTCCAGCGTGCCTTGTGCGGCGATACGGCCGTCTTCCAGCACAATAATCTGATCCGCCTGCTGCAGCGCCGCCCGCCGGTGCGAGACGACCAGACAGGTGGGAAGAGAAGGATGAAGGGAAGCATTGCTCTCTTCCTTCATCATTCCTGATTCATCATTCCTCATTCTCTGCCAAAGCTGTTGCTCCGTCTCCACGTCCAGGGCGCTGGAAAGATCGTCGAAGACCAGCAGTTCCGCGTCGCGGATAAACATGCGCGCGGCGGCGGCGCGCTGCACCTGCCCGCCAGAAAGGCGCACGCCGCGCGGCCCCACCACTGTCTCCAACCCATTTTCCAACTGGGCAATGTCCTGCTCCAGCACGGCGCGGTGAATGGCTCCGGTCAAATCCACTTCCGTTTCCGGCAGTCCCATCAGGATGTTGTCGCGCAGTGGCGCGCTAAACAGGCGCGGCGTTTGCGGCGTGTAGGCGCTGCGCGGTGGTGTGAAGAAGGTCGCCGGGTCTGTTACCAACTCGCCATTCCAGCGAATCTCGCCCGCGTCGGCAGGCAGCAGCCCCAACAACACGCGCAGCAGCGTCGTCTTGCCCGCGCCAATGCGCCCGGTGATGACGGTGAAGCTGCCGCGCGGGATAGTGAACGAGATAGGGTGCAGTGCGTAATCCGTGTTCCGTAATCCGTAATCCGTATTTGCTCCATTAGACGGATTACCGTTAACGGGTAACGGATAACGGTAACTGAGGTTCTGCACAGCCAATGTCTCCAGGCGGTGGACGGCCGTTTTGCGCACAAACGGCACAACCGGCTTCACGCCAGCGGCGCGGCGAGACGTTTCGTAGATTTCGCTGTGGGCTACCAGGTCGGCGGGGGGCATGTGCGGCACAAGCGCCTGGGCGCGGTCGAGTACCACCCGCTGCTGTGCAATCTCTGACAGGTAACTACCAATGGTCGCCGGAAAGCGGGCGGCAAAGAAGAGATAGGAGCTAAACAGGGCGAATTCGCCAATGGTAAAATGACCCTGCGCCATTGCCGTCCCAGCCAGCAGCACCATGACGGCGACGGCGATATCGCCCAGATGGTCGTTGGCGGCGTGGAAGAGGGCGAGGAAGGTTGCGTAACGCACATTCAGCCGCCGCCGCGTTTCGTTGAGCGTCTGGAAATACCCCATGCTTCCTCTTTCTGCGTCGGCAACCTTGACTGCCTGCACTGCGCCAAAGATTTCGCCGAGGAAGGCGGTCACTTTGCTGTCGGCGCTGCGGCTTTCGTGACCGTAGCGCAAAAAGCGCGACCAGGCAAAGCGGTTGAGGAAGAAGACGCCCACCAGGGGCAGCAGCGCGACCAGGGTAATGGCCGGGGCGATGTTCAGCATGATGACCAGCGCTGCCAGGGTGAACAGGCCATGCCCCAACACCTCTGGCGTCCAGGTGGGAAAGTCGGCAAAGTCACCCAGGTCAGCATCCAGACGGTTGATGGCGTCGCCGCTGGGTACGGGCAATGGCTGGGCGCCCGGCTTACGCAAGATAGCCTGCACGATATTGGCGCGCATCAGGCTGGCGGCGGCGTTGCGCAGGTGCATCCCGCCCCACTGCCCGAACACGTCAGAGGCTAACCGCGCCAGTTCGATGGCAATGAGGACGCCGAGAATTTGCCAGAGAGTGACGGCCGACGGGGCGACGGCCGTCGCGCCAACACCAGTCAACTCATCATAAAACAGTTTTTCGAGCCAGCCCGGCGCCAACCGCGTCACCAGCCAGATTGAGGAAAAGATGACATTGACGGCAAAGAAGCCGGGGCGAAAACGCACCAGCGCCCAGACGCCGCGCCGGATGGGAAGTTGTTTCGTAGCTGTTGTAGTCATAGGTCTATTTGGTAATCGGTAATCGGTAATCGGTGGTCGGTCACCGATAACCGATTACCGATCACTGAAGCGCCTCCTCCAACCCCGCGCGCAGCAGGTGCGCAAAGCGGGAATGGGGATTGGCGACTAATTCGGCGCGAAGGCCATGTTCGCGGACACGGCCGTTTTCCATGATCAAAATGTCATCGGCGCGCTGCACGGTTCCCAGGCGGTGGGCGATGATGATCCCGGTACGGCCGTGCAGCAGGCGGTCAACGGCGCGTTCCAGCCGCTGCTCTGTAACCGGGTCTAGTCGGGATGACGCCTCATCGAGAATGACCAGCTTGGGATCGCGCAAGAACACCCGCGCCAACGCCACAAGCTGCGCCTCCCCGGCCGACAGCCCTTGCCCACCGCTGCCCAGTTCCGTATCCAGGCCATTGGGCAGATTGTTCACCCATTCGTCCAGCCCCAACTCTGCCAGCGCCGCCATGATTTGCGCGTCGCTGATGGGCGGTTTGTTGGCGTCATAGCGGCGGAACAGGGTCAGGTTGTCGCGCACGCTGGCGGCAAACAACTGCACATCTTGCGTCACCATGCCCACGCGCTGCCGCAGATTCGCCAGGGGGATGTCGCGCAGGTCTACGCCGTGCAACGTAATCGCGCCCCTATCCACGTCGTACAGGCGAAAGAGCAGCCGCGTCAGGGTGGTCTTGCCGCTGCCCGTGCGCCCCAGAATGCCGAGGATACGGCCCGCCGGCAGGGTGAAACTGACGTCGTGGAGGACGTAATCCGTGGCCCGTGATCCGTCATCCGTAGCCCGTGATCCGTCATCTGTAATCGGTTCACGGTTCACGGTTAACGGATTACGGTCTTTATAGGCAAAATGGACGCCAGCAAACTGAACAACCGGCGCGGTGGAAGGCAGCACGGCCGTTTCCCGTTCCTGTACCGTCGGCTGAAGCTGAAAAAACTCGTTGACGCGGCCAATGGAGGCCATCGCCCGCTGCATATTGCCAATCTGGCGGCGAATGTACTTCAACGGACTTTCGAGCAGGCCGACGTAAAAGGCCACCAGGTAAACCGTGCCGATGGTCAGTTCGCCGCGCAGGAAAGCCATTCCCGCCAATCCCAACGTGGCTGCCCAGGCCAATACGTAGAGCATGTAGCCGGCGCTGAACGTAAAGCCGCCAAAAACAGCCTCCTTCATGCGCACAGCGTTGACACCGGCCATCATCGGGTAGAGCGTCGCCAGCACGTATCCTTCACCCCCGTTGGCGCGAATGTCTTCTGTGCCCTGGAAGCGCTCCTCCAGAAAACCGAATATCTCGGCAAAACCCTGGCGGATTTGTCGCCATAAACCCACGTTCACCGGTTGGATGGCGCGTAAAAAGAAGAGAGTGATGACGCCATAAACCAACCCGATGAGGCCAAAGCGCCAATCCTCGCGGAATTGCAGCGCCAGAATGCCGATGACGAGCAGTCCATTGCCCAGCACCTGCACCACCAATTGCGAAAAATATCCGGCCAGCAGCCCGACGTCGCCATCTATGCGTTCAATCAGTTCGCCGGGGGTACGCAGCTTATGAAAGCCCATGTCCAGGCGCAGCACGTGGCCCGCCAGGTCGGCGCGCAGGCCGTTGGTTGCCGCCCAGCCCACATCCTCGCCTACGGCCACACTGGCCAGGGAGAGTGTTTTTTGGCCGAGGACGATGAGGAAGTAGAAAACGGCCGTGTTCACCAACCCCCTGCCCATCTCCCCTGCCTGCGCCAGGTCTAAAAAGCGGCGAATAAGCTGGGGGGCCAGCAGTTGTAGGCCAATGCCCCCCAGCAGCAAGACAAACAACAGCGTCACCCGCGGCCATGAAGGCCGCAGATAACGCGCCAGCATTTTCAATGATTGGGTTATGTTTACTTCCATTAACCAGTTCCCATTTCATACCTTGACGCTTCCGCCAACTGCTGCTCCGGATTGGTTTCCGTGTAGCGCCGCCACAGGCTTTGTGTCAGGCGTTCTGGATCAGTGCGCCGGCCGTAGCGGGCAAAGTATTCACAGACGCGCGTGACGTCCCGTTGTAAAATGGCATAGGCGTCGGGGTTGACGCTGCTGCCGAAGATGTGCGTCTCTTTGCTCACCCGGCTGTTGACCACTTGCGGAAAATCAATGAGGGTGATGTTCCCTTCCCAGTAGAGGATGTTGTAGGCGGAGAGGTCGCCGTGGATACGGCCGTAACGCAGCATCAACTCCACATTGCGCATCACCTCGCGGTACAACGGTTCCACCTCATCGGCATCCAGTGTTACCTCTTGCAGCGTGGGAGCTGCGCCATACGCGCTGCCCACATACTGCATCAGAATGGCGTTGCTGCCCGCGGCAAGTGGTTTGGGGACAGCCGCGCCCGCCCGGTACAACAGGTCCAGCGTCGTGTACTCATACATCAGCCACGACGAATGCGCCACCTGTTCGCCCAGCGTCGTCTTTTGCCCAATCGCCTTTTGCAGCCGCTTGTCCTTCGGGTCAACCGCCTTCCCGTTGCTGTCCAGCGTGGGGCGGCCCTGGCGGTACTGTTTGTCGTTGCGCAGATTACGGAAGATGCGCGGCCGGTACACCTTCGCCGCCAGCCACGTTTCGCCGGTGGCCGGGTGCGCGGCGCAGCGATAGACGCTCGCTTCCTTGCCCCCTTTCACCAGCGCCAGCACATCGCTGATCAGCTCCTGGTTGTAAAAATCTTCCAGCGATTGCAGCAGCCAGGTTGCTTCGTAAAGGGACGGTTCATAGGTTGTCTGGAATCCACCTTCCAGGCCGATGGCGTCGGCCACGTCGGCAACCCCGACCATATGCTTCTCTTTCGGGTTGACGCGCGGCTTGCGCTGACGGCGTGCATGACGATCAGTGTGCAAGGGATTAAATTCTTCTTCGTACGGTTCGTATTGTTCAAAATCGTAAAATTGACGATTCACTGTGGTTATTTCACCTTAATTTGTGTGTTAGTTTGTTAGTTGGTTGGTTCGTTGGCTTGTTGGTTTCTAGCCAACGAACCAACTATTAAACCAACCAACGGCTTAGTAGTTACCAGCCAATAAAAAAAGGCCATGGGGTCTGATACTCCCCATGGCCTGGCTGCTTTATGGCGCACCGCTTACCGATTACGGATAACCGATTACGGATGACGTCACAGTGGCGATCAAAAAAGCCACGGGGCTTGCGCTGCGCCCGTGGCCGGATTTTGGTGAGTTTGGTGAACTGGCAGCAAAAAACCACAGGCTGAGTACCCCTGTGGCCGGTTTAGCGGTAATCGGTTGGCGGTGGTCGGTAAACGATAGTCGGCGGCTGGTAATGGCTCACCGATTACTGTTTACTGCACACTGGTTACTGATCACACCGAGAGACAGGCGTACTTACACAACGCGAATTCAGTTGGATGACAAGGGTCAAATTTTGTTTTTGCATTCTGCAAGTACCTCCGTGAAATTTCAGATAAATAGCTTAACGTTGCACAGTCTACCACAAGCCCCAGGGTGTGGTCAAGCCTTCAGACCTGACAGATTTTGAGAATCTGTCAGGTCTGTGCGCAAAAAAACCTTATGCTTTGCGCAAAATATGCGTCACAATGGTCGCGCCGCTGCCGCCGATATTTTGCGTCATGGCGATGCGCGCGCCGTCAATTTGCGCCGCGCCGGCGTCGCCGCGCAGTTGCAGCGTCGCTTCCGCCAGTTGGTACAGCCCCGTCGCCCCTACCGGATGACCGCGCGCTTTGAGGCCGCCCATGGTGCAGATGGGGATACGGCCGTCTGGCAAAATCGCCCCCTCCTGCGCCAACCGCACCCCCTGGCCCGGTTCCGCGAAGCCGCACGCCTCCAACGACAGCGCCGCCATGATGCTGAAGGCGTCGTGTAGTTCAAATAGATCCAAATCGGCCGGGCCAATGCCCGCCTGCGCATATGCCCGCTGCGCCGACTGCTCCGCCGCTTTCAGCCACAGCGGTTCCTCGCGGTCGTGAATCGCCAGCGTGTCGGTGGCCGAGGCGGAACCGGCGACGCGCACCGCGTGGGGCGCTTTCTCCGCTGGAACCAGCAGCAGCGCCGCTGCGCCATCGCCAATGGGCGAGGCGTCATAGAGGTTAATGGGATCGGCGATCATGCGTCCCCGTTCATATGTTTTCAAGGAAATAGGTTCCTGGAACATGGCGTTGGGGTTTTTGGCGCCATTGGCGTGGGCATTCATGGGAAATGGCGCAAAATCGCTGTGCTTGTAACCATATTCATGCAGGTAGCGCTGCATGATCAGCGCATTCAGGCCGACAAATGTGACCCCGTGCGGGGTTTCATAATCGGCGTCGGCGGCTGTGACGAGAGCGGCCGTTGTCGCTTTGCCCGGCGTCTCGGTCATCTTTTCCACGCCCACCACCAGCACAACGTCCATCTCGCCGCTGGCAATGGCGATGATCCCCTGGCGCATGGCCGACCCGGCCGAGCCGCACGCCGCTTCCAGTTTCACCGCTTCCGTGCCCCACAGCCCCAGGTGGTCGGCGACCAACGCCCCCAGGTGGCGCTGTTGGTTTAATTCGCCGCTGGTCATGTTGCTGACGTAAAGGGCGTCTACCTGCGTCACGCCGGCATCGGCCATCGCCGCGCGGCCGGCCGCCACCGCCAGTTGGCGAATGGACAAATCCCAATGCTCGCGCACCGGAACCTGCCCCACGCCCAAAATTGCAACTTCGCGCATAAAGCCTCCTCGGAAAGAAGTTACACAGAGAGCCACAGAGCAGACACGGGGATTCACGGAGAGCATGAGAGGCGCTCTGGTTGCGCCTGCCTGTGTGCTTTCTATCTTACTGTATGGTTATAATAAAAAAATACCGGAGACCAGGATTGGCCTCCGGTATCTGAGTTTACCCGGCAAATCTTCCAGAAACTATCAGGTTTGCGGCCGTTACTGTCAAAAGGTAACCGTTCACCCCCCGTAGGTTGAGCGTTCGACTGAGCTCACGCCGAAGTCTTGTCGAAACGATCCCCCTTCGACAAGCTCAGGGGGCAGGGGATGAATGATTATGTCAAAAGGTAGTTGGCTACCCGCCTTCAACCACCTGTGTCCAGCCGAATTTGTCTTCAACACGGCCGTACTGAATATCCGTCAACGTCTGGTAAAGCTGCCGCGCGACGGGGCCGACCTGGTAATCATTGATGACATACTCCTCATCTTTGAAGCCGAATTTGCCGACCGGGGCGATGACGGCGGCCGTACCGCAGCCAAACACCTCCGTAATTTTCCCTGACTGGATGTCCGCCAACATCTCGTTCACGTCCACCTGCTCCTCGCGCACCTCGTACCCCAGGTCTTTGCCCAGGGTGAGCACAGAATTGCGCGTGACGCCGGGCAGGATGCTGCCGGTGAGCGGGGGCGTGACCAACTTTTGCCCCTCGTAGACAAAGTAGATGTTCATCGCCCCCACTTCTTCGACGAAACGCCCTTCGATGGCGTCCAGCCAGAGTACCTGTGAGTACCCTTTGGCTTTCGCCTCCACGCCAACAAAAAGACTGGCGGCGTAGTTGCCACCTGTTTTGGCGGCGCCGGTACCACCGCGCACGGCGCGGCGATAGGTGTCAGAGATGTAGACCGGCACCGGGTTGAAGCCTTCACGGAAATAGGAGCCAACCGGCCCGATGATGACGTAGTGAATGTACGTTTTGCTGGCGTGGACGCCCAGGGTGGGGTCAGAGGCGATCATGGTGGGGCGGATGTAGAGCGTCGCGGGGGCGTCGGGAACCCATTCCTGCTCAAGGGCAATGATCTGCACAATCGCTTCCAGGTGCTCCTCTTCATCCACGGTGGGCATCGCCATGCGCGTGGCGGAGTTATTGAACCGTTTCATGTTCTCCCAGGGGCGGAAGAGGTTGACACGGCCGTCCGGACGCCGATACGCCTTCATCCCTTCGAAGATTTCCTGGGCATAATGGAAAACGGCCGTTGCCGGATCCAACGTAAACGGCCGATATGGCCCAATGGTCGCATCATACCACCCTTTTTCCGGTGCATAATGCTGCATAAACATCCGATTCGTAAAATTATTCCCAAACCCCAACGCCTGGGGAACGGGCTTCATATCCGACTCGTTCAGGGGAATGTAGGTAATGTTCATCGTAACTCCTTAACGATAGCGTTTAAGAAAAATTTGGGGTTTTACGGTCCCCACAATCTAAAATCGTCAATCGTAAATCGTATAGATCATGCTGCCGTCTCTTGCAGAAGCGTCACCTCGCCATACCGCCGGTTCAGGCGCTGGCGATACTCCTCATAATCCGTTAACCGGCGCTGGTACTCCCCATCCATTAGCGGCGTCGAAATAAGAAAATCGGCCGTTGATCGGTTGCTGGCCGTGGGAATATTCCAGACAACGGCAATGCGCAGCAGCGCCTTCACGTCAGGATCATGCGGCTGCGCATCCAATGGGTCCCAAAAAAAGACCAACATGTCAATTTCCCCTTCCGCAATTTTGGCGCCCAGTTGTTGGTCGCCACCGAGCGGGCCGCTTTGCATTTTCGTCACGTAAAGCCCCAACTCATTTTCGATCAGCCAGCCGGTAGTGCCGGTGGCGTAGAGATGATGGTGCGAAAGGATTTCCCGGTTAAATTTCGCCCATTCTAACAGATCGTCCTTTTTGTGGTCGTGGGCAACCAAAGCAATCCGTTTGTGTTTGGGAATGGTGATCGTGTTATTTTTCATAGGTATTTTCTCGATTGCATGATAGACACATTATACCCGGCATTGGTCGCATGGGGTAAGGTCAACCGTTGCTTGAAACGGCATTGGCGCTTAACATTACCCACTATGGTTCCCATTCTTGGCCGCTATGGCCCATTTCTGTTGTATGGTTACACAGTGGCGCTCGCTGCCGGCATTTTGTTGGGATTGGCGCTGACGGCGCGGTTGGCGGCGCGTCCGCAACAAGCCGATCTGACGCGCACCTGGTTTGACGTTTTTTTGCTCTGCCTGACCGGCGCGCTGCTAGGGGGTCGCATCGGTTTTGTGTTGGGCGAATGGGCATATTTTCAGGAACGGCTGCCATTGGCCTGGCGCATCTGGCAGGGGGGATTGAGCTATCACGGGGCCTTATTCGGTGGCTTGCTGCTGTTGGGCGTGTGGGCGGTGGTGGGGAAACGGCCGTTCTTCTCCCTGCTCGACCTCTTCACCCCCGCCTTTGTGCTGCTGCACGGCTTTGGTTGGCTGGCCTGTTGGCTGGACGGGTGCGCCTATGGCCGGGAAACAATCTTGCATGGCGTACCCTGGCTTGATTGGCTCGCCGCCAGCCAGCCTGATAATTTTGGGATCATTGCGCTGCGCTACCAGACACAACTACTAGGCGGATTGAGCGCCGCGTTTGTCGGCTTGCCGCTGTGGCGATGGGCGCGCCGCGCTGCCCCTGGCGCGCTTTTTCTGCTCTCCTTGACCCTGTTGAGCCTGACGCGCATTCCGCTGACGTGGACGCGCGGTGACAATGTTCCGCTTGTGGCAAACTTGCGCCTGGATATGCTGCTCGACGCCCTCCTCGTGTTTGTTTCACTGCTTCTGTTACAATATCGGGTATCGTTCAGGCGGGACCATATGGCTAAACCCGGTGAACATGGTGAATGAAGGTGATTTCATGGACATGACACACCTAAAAGAGGAGTTAGCATCATGAGTGACGAATTAACAGGATATGACGTGCCCGAAGGGCACAAATCAGGAGTTGTGACCATTATTGGCCGGCCGAATGTGGGCAAAAGTACGCTGCTGAATGCATTTATGCAGCAAAAGATCGCCATTGTCACGCCACGGCCGCAAACGACGCGCGCGCGCCAGTTGGGCATCATCACCGAGCCGCATTACCAGATGGTGTTCGTGGATACGCCAGGGATGATCAAACCTCGCCACAAGTTGGATGAATTTATGATGTCCGCTGCCCAGGAAACGCTGCAAGACGCCGACGTGATCCTCTGGCTGGTGGATGGCAGCGAACCGGTAGGCGCCGGCGATCAAATCATTGCCGGGCAGTTACGCGCCCTGGAAACGGCCGCGACCATCATCCTGGCGCTCAACAAAAGCGACCTGCTGGCGGCGGCCGACGTGCTGCCACGTACCGCAGCGTACCGCGCTTTGCTGCCCGACGCGCCCTGGATTTTGTTTTCGGCGGCAATGGGCAACGGCCGTGACGCCCTCTGGCAAATGCTCATTGACGCGCTGCCCGTAGGGCCGCGCTATTATCCGGCCGACCAGATTACCGACCTGTTTGTGCGCGACATCGCCGCCGAACTGATCCGCGAGCAGATCATGTTGCAGCTGCGGGAAGAAATCCCATATGGGGTTGCCGTCCGGATCAACGAATTTAAGGAACGGGAGAACGGCGACACCTACGTCAATGCCACCATCTTCACCGAGCGCGATAACCACAAGCAGATCATCATCGGCGCCGGGGGTGCGCAGTTACGCGAATTAGGCGCGGCCGCCCGCCAGGAGATCGAAGCGTTGGTGGAGGGCAAAGTGTTCCTCGAACTCTGGGTGAAAGTGGAGCCAAAATGGCGTCAAAATGAAAAGGCGCTGCGCCGCTTCGGGTACAGCGCCTCGGAACAGTCACAAAACAAATGAAAACTTGCAGCCCAGATTGCTATAGATGTTAAGAAAAAGAGGCTCTTTGGGAACTCAGGGCAGGCTGTGATGCGTGACGAGTGATGCGTGACCAGAGAGACCACACGCA
>JACSRF010000197.1 GCA_014879875.1 Anaerolinea sp. | reverse complement strand
GTTCGTAGTAGCGACTTTAGTCGCTTCTCAGACGCCGCTAAAGCGGCTACTACGAACGGGGCGCATTGCCATCAAAATCATCAACCACTTGGGCGATGAAGGTGTTCATCATCAGTTATAGATACTCAGAAAAAGATTTGGGGTTTTATCATACGGCTACCAGACGGAATTTCGCATCAAAAACCCAAGTCATTATCATATGACCTTATAGAAGGAAATAACAGATCCAAATGAAAAAAAAGTGGGAAGAGTGGAAGAAATTTTATAGGGGTAATCAAGGACTGGGACTGATGGGTTGTGCATTGCTTTATACAATCCTGTTAATCCTTGCCTTTATTGTTTTAGTTGGATCCTTGAAAATACCAGAGGCTAGTGTTACCGGGGCGGGACAACTTTTCGCCGATTGTCTTCTTTTTCCGACCGTTATCATCGGTTTTTACATAGCAATCAAAGAATTTCGACAATCTCAAATCACTCCCAAGTTGGAAATCTCCTTGTATACTCAAGATGTTATTGTAGATAATGATGTATTTATTCTTCGACCAAGCAACACTAACATCACATCTTATAGGGTTTTGTTTCAAGTGAACAACACAGGTGAACTAATAATTCCTTGGTACCGTGTTACCATAGATTTATCAGAAGACTTATTCAGATTTTCTGAAGCATTTGAGGAGGAAACAAACGGCAATAAAACAGGGATTTACGTGCTTCGATGGCAAATGGGAAATCAAGATAATGTGGGTGACCATTTGATTATCTCGGAGAATCCAAAAAAGCGGCAATATGAATTTAAAAGCAACGGTCAACATGCATTGTTCCCTGGTCAATCAGTCCATCTTGCCACCTTAGAAGTTACGATCCCTGCGGGTTATATTCAGACTTCTAGACAAGGTCAAATCATGTATTCGGTTGTCACCGATAAAACAAAAATGGAATACAAATCACAGACGGTAGTTATTGCTCATCTGTCAATCCTTCCTTCTTATTTTCAAAATTTGTAAACCCAACACTTTGGGAGGGATCATCTCGTGCCGCGTTCTGTGTGGCATGAGCCACCTGGACGCTCCGCGTCCCATCAGGCGCAAAACGACAGGGAAGGCATTCCTATGCGGAGCGCCAGGGAACGAGGAAGGGAGTGAATGGAATTTCGCATCGCCAACACCTTTCAAGACAGTCTGAACCGGCTAACGGCCCAGGAACAAAAAGCGGTCAAAACGGCCGCCTTCGACCTGCAACTGAATCCGGCCCACCCCAGCCTGCAATTCCACCGCATTGAACAGGCCAAAGACCCCAACTTCTGGTCCGCCCGCGTCAGCAGCGACTTGCGGCTGATCATCCACAAAACGGCCGCCAGCCTGCTGCTCTGTTTCGTCGCCCACCACGACGCCGCTTACGATTGGGCGCAGCGGCGCAAAATCGAACGCCACCCGCGCACCGGCGCGGCCCAACTGGTGGAAATCCGCGAGCGCGTCGCCGAAATCCCCGTCTACCAACCCGTCACTGCGCCAGCCACCAAATCGCTGCTGTTCGACGGCTACAGCGACGACACCTTGCTCGGCTACGGCGTGCCCGAAGAATGGCTGTCCGACGTGCGCCAGGCGGACGAAGACAGCCTCTTCGCCCTGGCCGAACACCTGCCCCAGGAATCGGCCGAAGCGCTGCTGGAACTGGCAACCGGTGGCAAACCAGTCGCGCCCGAACCCATCCCCGCCGACGGCGATCCCTTCGCCCACCCGGATGCCCAACGCCGCTTCCGCGTCCTGACCAACGTCGCGGAACTGGAACGCGCCCTGGAATTTCCCTGGGAAAAGTGGACCGTCTTCCTGCATCCGGCGCAGCGTCATCTGGTGGAGCGCAGCTACAACGGCCCGGCGCGGGTCTCCGGTTCGGCCGGAACCGGCAAGACCGTCGTCGCCCTGCATCGCGCTGTCTTTCTGGCGCGGCAGCATCCGGCGGCGCAAATTGTCCTGACCACCTTCTCTGTCGCCTTAGCCAACGCCCTCAACGTGAAGCTGCTGCGACTGATTGGCAACGAAACGGCCGTGCGCGAACGCATCCAAATCCACGCCATGACCGAATTGGGCTATGACCTGTACGCCGCCCTGTTCGGCCCGCCCCAGATTGCCACGGCCGAATGGCTGCACGCCACATTGCAAGAGATTGCTGCGCCGGAGCCAGTCTCCTCCTTCACCGAACGCTTCCTGTTGGAAGAATGGACGGACGTGGTGGATGCCTGGCAGTTGGACACCTGGGAAGCGTATCAAAACGTCCCCCGGCTGGGGCGCAAAACGCGCCTGGGCGGGAAGCAGCGGGAGCAGCTTTGGGCCATTTTCCAGCAGGTACGCACCCGGCTGGCCGAGCAGGGTTATGTGTCCTGGCCGATGGTTTACCGGCGCGTGGCGGAGAAGGTGATGGAGGGGGGGAAACGGCCGTTTGACTTCGCCATTGTGGACGAGGCCCAGGATTTAGGGGTAGCGGAACTACGCTTCCTGGCGGCATTGGGCGGCCAAATCCCCGACGACCTCTTTTTCGCCGGGGATTTGGGGCAGCGTATTTTTCAGACCCCGTTTTCCTGGAAAAACCTGGGGGTAGATGTGCGCGGCCGTTCGTATACGCTCAACATCAACTATCGCACCAGCCACCAAATTCGCCAGCAGGCCGACCGCCTGCTCCCCCGCACCATCGCCGACGTGGACGGCAATGTGGAAGAGCGGCGCGGCACGGTCTCCGTGTTTAACGGCCCGCCGCCGGTGATTGATATTTTTGCGGATGAAGGGGATGAGGTAACGGCCGTGGGCGATTGGCTTACCGCGCGGCTGGCCGAAGGTGTGCAACCGGAGGAAATTGGCGTCTTTGTCCGTTCGGCGGCGCAGCTGGATCGCGCCCGGCAGGCTGTCAGACTGACCGGAGTCGAGGCGGCCGAGTTGGATGACCGCATCGCGCCGCCCAGGCAGCGGATTGCGATCAGCGCCATGCACCTGGCCAAAGGGCTGGAGTTCCGCGCGGTGGCGGTGATGGCCTGCGACGATGAGGCGCTGCCGCTGCAAAGCCGCATTGAGACGGTGGCGGACATAGCGGATTTGGAGGAAGTGTACAACACAGAGCGCCACTTGCTGTACGTGGCCTGTACGCGGGCCAGGGATTATTTGTTGATCACCGGCGTTGATCCGGCGTCTGAGTTTTTGGATGATTTGGCTCGGTAGCAGGTTCGGACAATAGCCAGATTCGTAGTACCCGCTTTAGCCGTGTTAGTAGTACCCGCTTTAGCGGGTCTGGACGGCTAAAGCCGCCACTACCGTGTTAGTAGTACCCGCTTTAGCGGGTCTGGACGGCTAAAGCCGCCACTACCAGGTTTGTAGTAACCGCTTTAGCGGATATGGACGGCTAAAGCCGTCACTACGAGCTTGTTTGTGACAGGAGGTAGGCAATATGATGCCAGCGGTTCAGCCACAATGGATAGCCAAAATGTATGCCGGGAAGGTGGGGCGAGATCATTTGGGGTTGGGCAGTGTGTCATCTGACCAGATATTGCCCTCACTTTCTCCGGCAATCAATGTGTTAACCCATCATCCCCGCTATTACAGCTTCTACGTGTTTCTGCTGGATGAATTTTGGCGACGCGAACGACCGGGGAACGAAAAGGCGTGGATACAGTTCTACCGGCCACGCGAGTTTGTTTTTTCGGTTGGCGCACATCTTTGCGAACAAGCGGCGCACCAGGATGTGGGCAAGATAGTTGGCGCAACCATCACCCAGGGTTTGGCCTTGCAACGATTGGAAGCCTACAACACCCAAACCTATTACATAAAAAGCGATCTGGGCGGTTGTCAATATGCGCCCGTAAATGTACCACCCATATGCACCAACACTGTACCACTAACATGCACCAACAA
>JACSRF010000585.1 GCA_014879875.1 Anaerolinea sp. | reverse complement strand
TGAGTTAAACGGCCGTTTACAACTCCCCCTCCTACGCCAGGCCATCCAAAGCGTCATCAACCGGCATGATGCCCTCAGAACACAAATCTCACCCCACGGCGATCACCAAAAAGTCTTGCCGGCCTTAACCCTGAACATTCCCCTCGTTGACCTTACCCATCTCCCCACCACTTCGCTGGATGATGAAGTAACTGCCTGGTTGATACGGGAAAACCAACGTTCCTTCGATCTGGCACAACCGCCGCTCATACGGGCCTCCATCCTCAAACTGGCAGAGCAGCGGCACCTCCTCGCCTTCACTGCCCACCACATCGTTGTGGATGGCTGGTCGTTGGGCGTCATCTTGCACGAAATCAGCGCCATTTACACCGCCGCGCACCAGGGGGACTCTTCCCAACTGGCGCCAACCGTGCAATTTAGCGACTACATTCAATGGCATCTGGAGCAAAGCCAAACCGCAGAAATGGCTGCCAATGAAGCCTACTGGCTGGGCCAATTTTCCGACTCCATTCCCATTTTAGACCTGCCCACCGATTTCCCCCGCCCACCCATGAAAAATTACAAAGGCGCTCGCAAAAGCGCCTGGATTGATGAGGCGCTCACCGAGCGGCTAAAGCAACTCAGCCGCCAACAAGGTTGCACTCTGTTCATGACTTTGCTCACCGCCTATGCCACCTTGCTCCACCGCCTGACGAACCAGGAAGACATCGTTATCGGCATTCCCACGGCCGGTCGCACATTGGAAGGGTCGGAAAATATGGTGGGCTTTTCCATTACGCTGTTGCCGGTGCGCACTCTCCTGGTCGGCAACCCTACCTTTGCCGATTACCTGGCCGTTGTGCGCAGCACGCTCTTGGGGGCGTATGAACATCAAAACTATCCCTTTGCGCGGCTCATCAACAAGCTAAACCCGCGCCGCGACGCTGGCCGTTCGCCCATTGTCACCACCACATTTAACCTGGATCGGCCGACGCCGGTGCCAACGATGCCGGAACTCAAGGTAGATTTCTTCTCTCCGCCTATCTCTTACGCCAAATTTGAACTTGACCCGAATGTCATTGAAGTAGACGGGAAGTTGTTGGTTGATTTCGATTACAGCAGTGATTTATTTACAGACGCTTCCATCGGCCGTTTGTTAGGTTATTTCCACACCTTGCTGGAGGCAATTACAACCGACCCCACACAACGTGTGTATGATTTGCCTTTGCTAACGGCCGTTCAACAAAGCCAACTTCTCATCAACTGGAACCAAAACCAGGCTCTCATCCCGCCCCAAACCATACACCAACTGTTTGAGGCACAAGTGAAGAAGCATCCGGGGAATACGGCCGTTACCTACAACGACACCAGCCTCACCTACCAGGAACTAAACAACCGGGCCAACCAGTTGGCCCACTACCTGCAAGCCAAAGGCGTCGGGCCGGAAGTGATCGTCGGCATCTGCCTGGAGCGTTCACCGGAAATCCTCGTCGCTTTGTTGGCCGTGCTCAAAGCCGGCGGCGCCTACGTTCCCCTGGACCCAACCTACCCGCCCGAACGTCTCCGCTACATGATCGCCGACTCCCAAGCCGCCATCCTCCTCACCGACACCGACGATTTTCAATTGTCAATTGTTAATGGTCAATTGTTAATTGTTAATTTGTCCAACTGGCAGGCCATCGCCGACCAACCAACCAACCAACTAACTAACCAACCAACTCTCAACAGCCTCGCCTACGTCATCTACACCTCAGGTTCAACAGGAAGACCCAAAGGGACGCTGATCACTCACCGCAGTCTGGTAAACGCCTACCACGCCTGGGAAAAAGCGTATGACATCCCTAGCACAACCGCCCATTTGCAAATGGCAAGCTTTTCCTTTGATGTCTTCACGGGCGATGTGGCGCGAGCGTTGGCTGCCGGAAAAAAGTTAGTGCTTTGCCCGCCGGACACACTCCTGACACCCCCCAAACTGTACGCGCTCATGCGCCGGGAAGGCGTAGACTGCGCTGAATTTGTACCGGCCGTTCTCAAAGCGCTGACCCAATACCTGGCCGTGCAAGGAGAATCTTTGTCATTTATGCGGCTCCTAATTGCCGGTTCCGATAGCTGGCAAATGCAAGAACTCAAAGAAGTGCGCCGCTTTTGCGGCCCGCAAACCCGCCTCATCAACTCCTATGGCTTGACAGAAGCCACCATCGACAGCACCTACTTTGAAGACACCGACGATGATCCCGGAACGCAGGCCGTTGTCCCCATCGGACGGCCGTTTACAAACACTACCACCTACATCCTGGACCGCCACCTGCACCCTGTTCCCATCGGCGTCCCCGGCGAACTCCACATCGGCGGCGACGGCCTCGCCCGCGGCTACCACAATCGCCCTGGCCTCACCGCTGCCTGCTTCATTCCCAACCCATTTTTGCAGGGTGAAAGTCAGATCGAGCCATTTCATCCTTGCCGTCTTTACAAGACGGGCGACTTAGCCCGCTTCCTCTCCGATGGCAACATCGAATTCCTGGGGCGCATCGACGACCAGGTGAAAATACGTGGATTTCGGGTGGAGTTGGGTGAGATTGAGGCAGTGTTGGGACAACAAACGGCCGTTCAAGAATGCGTCGTCATTGCCCGCGAAGATATACCCGGAAACAAACGCCTTGCCGCCTACCTGGTGCCATCTAACGGCCGTCTGCCAGCCGAAGAAACCACCGCCACACTACAAACCGCTCTCCGAGAACAACTGCCCGCTTACATGGTTCCCGCCGTCTTTGAATGGCTAGAAACACTCCCCCTCACCCCAAACGGCAAGGTAGACCGTCTGGCACTGCTGGCAATGACCCCGGCGCAAGGCGAAACAGAAAAAGAATTTATGGCCCCCGGCAACGTCGCCGAAAAGCAACTGGCCCACATTTGGTCACAAGTCCTTCACCGTGAACAAATAGGCATCCACGACAACTTCTTTGAACTGGGCGGCGATTCCATTCTTGCCATTCAAATCATTGCGAAAGCCAACGAAGCCGGTTTGCGGTTAACACCCAGGCAAATCTTCCAGCACCAAACCATCGCCGAATTAGCCATGACCGCCACCAGCCAACCCGCTATTCAGGCAGAACAAGGCACCGTCACAGGCCCAGTTCCCCTCACCCCCATCCAAAAATGGTTCTTTGCCCAACCACTAACAGAACCTCACCATTGGAATATGACCGTTCTGCTGGAAACACCGCCAGATTTGGAACCAGAATTGTTAGCCCAAGCCATGCTACACCTGGTACAGCATCACGACACGCTCCGTTTGCGCTTTACCCAAGAAGAATCAGGCTGGCGGCAATTTAATCTTCCTCTTGAAGACAACCTATCTTTTATCAAAATTGACCTGACCTCGTTTTCAGAAGTAGAACAAAAAGCGAGGGTGGAAGAAACGGCCGTTTCCCTCCAATCCTCCTTAAACCTCTCCCAGGGGCCACTGCTGCGCCTGGCCTTCTTCGACCTGGGGCCAACCAGTCGCCTGCTTATTGTCGCCCACCATCTTGTCGTAGATGGCGTCTCCTGGCGCATCCTACTAGAGGACCTGCAAGTCGTTTACAAACAGCTGCAGCGAGGGGAAACACCCAAATTACCGCCTAAAACTACCTCCTTCAAACAGTGGGCCATGCAACTGGACGCATACAGCCAATCGGACAAACTGCAATCAGACATAGCTGATTGGCCCACCCCGGCCCAAACCCCGCCCACCCTGCCCACAGACTTCCCCGACGGCGACAACACGCAAGGTTCAGTAGAGACAGTGACGGTATCCCTCAATCCGGCCGAAACACAATCACTGCTCCAAGAAGTCCCCCGCGCTTACCGCACAGAGATAGACGACGTGCTGCTCACGGCCCTATCTGAAGCCTTTGCAGAGATAACAGGCACGCCTCGCCTTCTGGTAGACCTGGAACATCACGGCCGGGATATGGAGATGTTCGACGGGGTAGATTTATCGCGCACGGTGGGTTGGTTTACCGCCGTTTTCCCCGTCTTCCTCGATATCTCCGATGCCCAAACAGCAGGCGACACCCTCAAAACAGTTAAAGAACAACTGCGCCGGACGGCCAAACACAGCCTCCGCTACGGCGTCAGGCGCTACCTTAGCCCGGACGCCGACACGACCCTGCCCCAACCGCAAATCAGCTTCAACTACCTGGGCCAATTTGACCAGGCCCTCTTCGGTTCCGCCTTCCTCCGGCTGGCCCCCGAATCCGGCGGGCCGGATCACAGCCTCGCCGACCAGCGAGCCTATCTGTTGGAAATTGATGGGAGTGTGATAAACGGCCGTTTACAGCTTGATTGGGGCTACAGTCGAAACATCCACCAGCAGGATACCATCCAGGCATTCGCCCACGCCTTCATCAACGCCTTGCGTCGCCTCATCCAACATTGCCTTTCACCTGAAGCAGGTGGCTACACCCCGTCAGACTTCCCCGAAGCTGACCTGACCCAGGAAGGGCTGGATGAACTAATAGGTCAAATTCAACAGGCCACGTCACCAGGGTGAAAAAATGAGCAAGATAGACATTGAAGCCATCTATCCCCTCTCTCCTATGCAGGAAGGCATGTTGTTTCATAGCCTCTATGCGCCCGAATCCGGCGTGTATGTAGAGCAATCCGGCTGGGTCTTCGACGGCAACCTGAACGAGGATGCTCTCAAACAAGCGTGGCAGCAAGCCGTAGACCGCCACCCGGCCCTGCGCACCCTCTTCATTTGGGAGCGGCAAGACAAGCCGCTCCAGGCTGTGCTGCCCCAAATTCCCCTGAACTGGCAGCAGCACGATTGGCGGTCGCTGACAAACGCTGCACAGCAAGCAAAATTACAATCCTTCCTCAAATCCGACCTAGCCCAGGGCTTTGATCCGGCCAAAGCCCCCCTCATGCGCTTAAACCTCATCCGTCTGAGCGATACCACCTATCGATTCATTTGGAGCCATCACCACATGCTGCTCGACGGCTGGTGCATGTCGCTTTTGCTCCAAGAAGTCTTCGCCTACTACCAGGCATTTAGCCAAAACCGCCAAATTTCCCTGCCCCGCAGCCGCCCATTTCGAGATTACATCTCCTGGTTACAACAAAAAGACCTCTCCGAAGCCGAAAACTTTTGGCGTCATACGCTCAAAGGCTTCACCGCACCGACACCGCTGCTGTTTGGGCAGACTCCCACCGAAGCCCCCGATCATGAAGAAGTCTTCGACATAGAAGAAATCACCCTGACCAAAACCGCCACAGAAAAAATTCATGTCCTGTCCAGGCAATATAAACTCACCGTTAACACGCTGGTGCAGGGGGCGTGGGCCATGCTGCTGCACCGTAACAGCGGCGAAGAAGATGTGTTGTTTGGCGTCACTGTTTCCGGTCGCCCGCCCGACTTGCCGGGAAGCGAGGCCATGATCGGTCTTTTTATCAACACGCTGCCCATGCGCATCCCCATTCAGCCAAATCAGGAACTTCTGGTGTGGCTAAGGCAAATTCAAGACCGGCAAATAGAATTAAGCCAGTATGAATACAGCCCATTGGTGCAAATAAAGGCATGGAGTGAGGTTTCCGGCTCGTTGCCGCTTTTTGAGAGCATTCTCGTGTTTGAAAACTACCCGCTGGACACCTCCTTACTGAGTTGGGGAGATGCACTCACCATCCGCGATCTGCACTTCCTCTCCCGCACCAATTACCCTCTGGATATGGAAGTGGAAATGGGGTCTGAATTGACGCTGCGGTTGAGTTATAACAACTATCGTTTCGACCGGGCCGCTGTTGGCAATATGTTGGATTACATGGGTAATCTTCTGCAAGCGATGGCCGCAAATCCAACCCAACAGCTATGGCAGCTGCCGCAACTCACCGAACTGGAAACCCGCCAATTGGCCCTGTGGAATGATACCCAAACGGCCGTTCCCGCCTATGCCTGCATTCACCAACTCTTCCAAAACCAGGTAACCCAAACACCCGATGCCGTCGCCGTTCAATGGGGGAATGAACAGATAACCTACGAAGCCTTAAACAGCCGCGCCAATCAGTTGGCCCACTATCTGCAAACATTGGGCGTCGGCCCGGAAGTGCTGGTTGGTGTGTACCTGGATCGTTCAGTAACGATGATTGTCGCCGTGATGGGCATTCTGAAGGCGGGCGGCGCTTATGTGCCACTAGACCCAGCTTACCCACGCAGCCGCCTGGCTTTTATGCTGGCGGATACAGACGCGCCGGTGCTGCTGACCCAACGGCCGTTTCTCCAAGAACTCCCCTCGTTTAACGGCCGTATCCTCCCCCTGGATGTAGAATGGCCCACCATTGCCCGACAACCCGACCACAATCCCGACTATCAGGTAACGGCCGATAACCTCGCCTATATCGTTTACACCTCTGGCTCCACCCAAAAACCACGCGGCGTCACTGTGCAGCACGGCAGCCTCATAAACGCCTACCTGGCCTGGGAGCAAAGCTACGGCTTGCGTACCGGTATCACCGCTCATCTGCAAATGGCAAACTTCGCCTTCGATGTCTTTTCCGGCGATTTCGTCCGCGCCCTCTGTTCCGGTGCAAAGCTGGTGCTGTGTCCGCGTGACTCACTGTTGGAACCGACCGCACTTTACGCCCTCATGCGACAAACGGGGGTGGATTGTGGCGAGTTTGTCCCGGCCGTCATACGGAGTTTACTGCCCTACTTGCAAGAAACGGGCCAAAACCTGGCATTTATGCGTCTGGTCATCGTTGGCTCAGATGTGTGGCACATGCGCGAGTGGGAACAATTACGGCCGTTTCTCGGCCCCCACACTCGTCTGGTCAATTCATACGGCCTCAGCGAAGCTACCATCGACAGCACCTACTTTGAACAATCCGACCACCCCTTGCCTGGCAGCAAAATCGTACCCATCGGACGGCCGTTTGCCAACACCCAACTACACATCCTCGACGCCAACCTCCAACCTGTTGCCACCGGCGCCCCCGGCGAACTACACATCAGCAGTCCTGGCCTGGCCCGCAGCTACCTCAACCAGCCTCGCCTCACCGCCGACCGCTTCATCCCCGCCCCCAATTCCCGTTTGTACCGCACCGGCGATCTCTGCCGCTACCTCCCTGACGGCAACATCGAATTCCTCGGCCGCATCGACCACCAAATCAAAATACGTGGTTTTCGTATCGAACCGGGCGAGATCGAAACCGCGCTCAACAACCACCCGGCCGTTCAACAAAGCATCGTCATCGTTCGAGAAGACACGCCCAACAACCAGCGACTGGTGGCCTACATCCTGCCCACGCCCAACACTGCGCCCACATCGGGCCAACTGCGCCGTAGCCTTCAAGCCGATCTCCCCACCCACATGATTCCCAGCCACTTCGTCCTGCTAGACCACATCCCCATCCTGCCCAACGGCAAAGTAAACCGGAGAGCATTGCCACCACCCGACCCCACCAGACTCCAACTCGACGAAACCTTTGCCGCGCCGCGCAATCCGGTAGAAGAAGAGCTGGTGTCCATCTGGCAAAAGTTGCTCAATTTAGAACAGGTAGGCATTTACGACAATTTCTTTGAACTAGGCGGACATTCCCTGCTTCTCACCCAACTGGCCTCCCGCATTCGCAAGCAGCTCCAAATAGAGCTGCCTCTGCGCACCCTGTTCAAAGCCGCAACCATCGCCGCTATGAGCGTCGCCATCACAGAAAAAACGGCCGAACAACAACCCCAGACCTCGCCCATCCTGCCTGCTGCACCCCGCCCCGGCAAATTGCCCCTCTCCTTTGGCCAACAGCGCCTCTGGTTTCTTAGCCAACTGGAGCCAGACAGCCCTGCCTACAACATCCCCGGAGCCGTGCGCCTGATGGGTCAACTCAACATCCCCGCCCTGGAAAACAGCCTGGCAGGCGTCATTGACCGTCACGAAATATTGCGCACCACCATTACCACGGCAGGCGATCAGCCGGTGCAAATCATCGCTCCTGCTGTTCCGTCACACCTGCCCCTTGTTGACCTGAGTCAGTTACCTGGGCCACAGCGCGAGGCAGAGGTCCGTCGGCTGGCCGCAGAAGATGCCACACGCCCCTTCAACCTCGCCCAGAGCCCGCTGTTGCGGGCAACGCTATTACGACTGGCCCCGCAAGAACATGTGCTGTTACTAACGATGCACCATATCGTCTCCGACGGCTGGTCTTACGGCATCTTTGTAGAGGAAATGGCCACGTTTTATGAAACGGCCGTAAACCATCACCCTCTCTCCCTCCCTGAACTACCCATCCAATACGCCGATTACGCTATCTGGCAACAACAACAATGGCGCTCCGGCCAGTGGGATGACCAACTCGCTTATTGGAAAAAGCAGCTAGACCACAGCCAACCCATCCTACACCTGGCAACAGACCGGCCTCGTTCGGCCGTGCGTAGCTACCGGGGTGCGTCTCAATCTCTCACATTGCCCGCCGCTTTAGCCGGATCGCTCAATACAGTGAGCAGGCAAGAGGGAGCGACCCTGTTCATGACATTGCTGGCCGCTTTCTATGTGCTGCTTTACCGCTACACCATGCAGACCGATATAAACATCGGCACCCCCATTGCCAACCGCCACCGGAGCGAAGTTGAAGGGTTGATCGGTTTCTTTGTCAATACGCTGGTGATGCGCATGGATTTATCCGGTAATCCGCCGTTCCGCGACTTTCTGCGACGGGTTTCAAACATGACAGTAGACGCATACGCCAACCAGGATTTACCATTTGAGAAGCTGGTAGATGAACTCTCCCCCAGGCGCGACCTGAGTTACAGTCCCCTCTTCCAGGTGATGTTTATCTTGCAAAACACGCCCATGCCAGAACTGGCTTTGACCGGCCTCACCCTCAACCCCATCAACATCGAAAGCGGCGCGGCCAAGTTTGATCTGCTGCTGACAATGGAAGAAACGGCCAAAGGGCTAACCGGCACATTAGATTACAACCTTGATTTGTTTGACGATGCTACCATCGGCCGTTTGCTGACTCATTATCAGATGTTATTAACGGCCGTTGTCAACAACCCCAACCAACCCATCGACGACATCCCCATTTTAACCGGCGCAGAAAAAAAACAACTCCTCGTCGAGTGGAACGCCACCCAGACAGCATACCCCGAAAAAATTTGCATTCACCAACAGTTTGAAGCGCAGGCCCGGCGCGTCCCTGACAACATCGCCATCGTGTTCGCCGATGAGACATTAACCTACCAAACAATCAACAACCGGGCCAACCAGGTAGCCCACACCCTCATCGCCTCCGGCGTCAAGCCAGAAACGCCCGTCGGCGTCTTCATCGAACGGTCGCCAGAGCTGATCATCGCCTTATTAGGCGTCTTAAAAGCAGGCGGAACCTACTTGCCGCTGGACCCTGAATATCCGGCCGCCCGGCTCACCTTTATGCTGGAGGATACCCAGGCCCTCATTTTATTGACCAAAAAACAATTCCAACATCGTCTGCCTGGGCACACTGTCGGGCAAATCTGCCTTGATGAAGAGTGGCCTCTGATTGACGCCCAGCCCATCACTCAACCCAACGGCCGAATAACGGCCGATCACGCCGCCACCATCATCTACACATCCGGGTCAACCGGTCGGCCCAAAGGAGTTGTCGTCTCCCACCGGGCGGTGAGCAACCACATGACCTGGCGGCAGCAAGCCTACCCTCTGGTAGAGAGCGACGCCTTCCTGCAAACAGCTTCCGCCAGCTTCGACATCTCCATCTGGCAAATTTTTGCTCCCCTGCAAAGCGGCGGGCGGTTGGTATTGCCCCGGCCAGGCGAACAGCGAGACGCCAGTCGTCTGGCCCAACTCATTCGTGAGCAATGCGTCACTGTAGCCCACTTTACTCCTCACATGCTGGCCCTATTCCTGGATGTGCCGGAACTGGAATCGCTAGACACCCTTCGGCATGTCTTTTGCGGCGGCGAATCATTGCCTGCGCCGGTGCAAGAGCGATTCCATGCCCGCCTGATGGCCAATCTTCATCACCAATACGGCCCTACCGAAGCCACCATCGACGCCACCATGTGGGACTGTACCCGCGAACCGGGCCAACACCTCATTCCCATCGGCACCCCCATCGCCAATACCCAAGCCTACATCCTCAACCACAGATTACAACCCGTCCCCATCGGCGTACCCGGCCATTTGTACCTCGGCGGCGTTGGTCTGGCCCGCGGCTACCATAATCGACCCGGTCTCACCGCAGCCCACTTCATCCCCAATCCATTTTTACAGGATGAAACCTCAACAAACACCCGTCTTTATAAGACGGGCGATTTAGCTCGTTTCCTGCCCGACGGCAACATCCAATTCCTGGGTCGAGCCGATTATCAGGTAAAAATTCGCGGCTATCGCATTGAATTGGGAGAGATCGAGGCGGCCATCAACCGACATCCCGTCGTTAGCGAAAATGTTACTATCGCCCATGAGGAGGCATCGGGCCATAAGCGGTTGGTGGCCTACCTGGCCGCCCCTGCGGAACAATTCCCTACCACTGGCGAACTGCGCCAATTTTTAGGCGACATATTGCCCGATTATATGATTCCGGCCCTTTTTATTCGGTTGGATGAGTTGCCCAGGTTGCCAAACGGCAAAGTAGCCCGCCACAAATTGCCAGACGCCAGCGGCATTCAGCCAGAACGAGAAAAAGCGTTTATCGCTCCACGCACACCGATGGAGGAACATCTGGCCAACATTTGGCGGCAGGTTTTGAACCTGGATCAGGTAGGTGTACACGACAACTTGTTTGAATTAGGCGGCGATTCCATCCTCACCATTCAAATTGTCGCCAAGACCAATGCTGCTGGTATTCATCTCTCGCCCAGACATCTTTTCCAACACCAAACCATTGCCGAATTAGCGGCCATCGCCACCGCACCCCGATCTATAACGGCTGAACAAAGCCCGGTGACAGGGCCGGTTCCGCTGACGCCCATCCAACATTGGTTCTTTGCCCAAAACCTGGCCCAGCATCATCATTGGAACCAATCCACGCTGCTCAAATTAACGTCTCCGCTCAAACCCGACCTTCTGGAAACGATTATCAAACACCTGTTGTGGCAGCACGACGCCCTAAGATTGCGTTTTGAGCCAGAGGGTGACTCCTGGCGGCAAATGATCATCCCGCCAGACGGCGAAGTTCCCCTGACGCACATCAATCTAACAGCCGTTTCCCCAATAAAAGACGCGCTGCAGAAAGCGATTACGGCCGTTCAATCCAGCCTCGATCTGGTAAACGGCCCCCTGCTGCGCGTCACCCCCATCACCTTCGGCGAGGCCGGGCCGCACTACCTGCTCTTTGTCGTCCATCACCTGGCCATAGATGGCGTATCCTGGCGCATCTTATTAGAAGATTTCCTGACAGCCTATCAGCAGCTTACTCAGGGTCGGGCCATTCAACTTCCTCCAAAAACCACTTCATTCAAACAATGGGCGGAACAATTAACCGACTATGCCAACAGCGAATCGTTGCGCCGCCAGGTCATTCATTGGGCGGCCCTGGCTCACAAACCCGCCAACCCCATACCCACAGACCTCTTCAGCCGAGCCAACGATGAAGACTCAACTCGTGTCGTCTCCGCCCGCCTATCTCCGGCCGAGACACAAACACTGTTGCAAGACGTACACCAGGCATACCAAACGAGAATAGACGATCTGTTATTAACGGCCGTTGTCCAAACCTTCACCTGCTGGACGGGGCGGCCCTATCTGCTCATAGACCTGGAAAAACACGGCCGTGATAGCTTCAGTAATGATCACGACCTGTCGCGCACCGTTGGCTGGTTCACCTCGCTCTTCCCTGTCTTTTTAGACCTGACCGGTATTGAGGAAGACCCCGGCGAAGCCCTCAAAACCATCAAAGAACAACTACGCGCCGTTCCTAGCCAGGGTCTCGGCTACGGTGTCTTGCGCTATCTGAGTCAGACCGCGAACATCAGCACCATACCGCAGCCACAAATCAGCTACAATTACCTGGGCCAGTTCAACCAGGCTTCTACCGATCAGTTTGAACTGGCACAAGAATTAAGCGAGCCAAATTACGGGCCGGGCAATCAACGTCAACATCTGCTCGACCTCGTTGGGCAAGTGATAGGGGGACAATTCCAGATGGATTTTTTATACAGCATCAACTTTCACAAGCCAACCACCATCGAGCAGTTAGCCCAAGACTTCACCGAAACAGTGCGGACGCTGATGGCGCACTGCCTGCACCCTGAGGCCGGAGGCTACACTCCTTCAGATTTTCCCACAATGCAATTTGACCAGGAAGAATTGGATGACCTCCTGGCCGAATTGGGCGATTTTGCAGAGGATGAGCAATGAGTCGAAAAAAGAACATCGAAAACATCTACCCGCTATCTCCCATGCAGCAAGGCATGGTTTTCCACAACCTGTATGCCCCTGACTCCGCTGCTTACTTTATCCAAATCGCCTGCACCCTGCGCGGCGAACTGAACATCCCCGCCTTTAAGCAAGCATGGCAAACAGTGATGGAAAGGCACCCCATTTTGCGCACCGCTTTTCATTGGCAGCGGCGTCAGGAGCCGTTCCAGGTGGTCTACCGGCGTCTGAAGCTGCCCTGGCAGGCGCAAGATTGGCGCACGTTGCCCGCTGCCGACCAACGAACACAGCTTGATGCTTTTCTGCGAGCAGATCGGGCACAAGGGTTTGACCTTACCAGGCCGCCTTTAATGCGGCTGGCGCTGTTACAAACGGCCGAACACCACTACCATTTCATTTGGAGTCACCACCACGTATTGATGGACGGTTGGTCTTTGTCCTTGATTTTGCAAGAAGTGGCACAGTTGTATGAAGCAGCTTGCCAGGACGAAGCGGTGTTCCTGCCGCCGCCGCGCCCTTACAGTGACTACATCGGCTGGCTGCAAAGTCAGGACGTATCCGGGGCGGAGTCGTTTTGGCGACAAACACTGGCCGGATTTACCGCCGCTACACCTTTGGGCATCGGCAAAACTTACGCCAACTGGCCCAGTAAGGAGGAGGATTTTGCCAAAGAAGAAACGAACTTGTCGGCAGAAACAACGGCCGTTTTACAAAACCTGGCCCAACAACACCAAATCACCTTAAGCACCCTCGTTCAGGGGGCCTGGGCCTTGCTGTTAAGCCGCTACAGCAACGAAACGGATGTGCTTTTCGGCACCGTCGTTTCTGGCCGCCCGGCCCATTTGACTGGGGTGGAAAACATGGTCGGGCTTTTCTTCAACACTCTGCCCGCTCGCGTCCAGATCACGCCCAAAGACGCATTACTCTCCTGGCTAAAACGTTTTCAGGCGCAACAAGCTGAATTGCGTCAATATGAACACACGCCCCTGGTGCAAATTCAAAGATGGAGCGATGTACCCAGCGGCCATCCTTTGTTCGAGAGCATCTTCGTGTTTGAAAACTACCCGGTAGATGACTCTTTCCAGGAGTGGGGTGAAAGTCTATCCGTTGGCGATGTGCACTTCTTTTCCCGCACAAACTACCCACTGTCGCTGTTGTCTGCACCGGAACCGACGCTGCCGCTGCATATAACCTACGACAGACGCCGTTTTGACCAAACCAGCATCCAGCACATGTTGGGCCACTTCCGCACCTTGCTGGAAGCCATTGCCACCAACCCGCATCGTCGCCTGTTTGAATTCCCCCTGCTGACGCCAGAGCAACGACGGCAGCAATTATTTGCCTGGAATGATACCCAACGGCCGTTTCCCCAAGACGCCTGTTTCCAAAAACTTTTTGAAGCCCAAGTAGTGCGCACGCCGGAGGCAACGGCCGTTAGTTGGAACCAACAACAATTGAGCTACCGGCAGCTAAACAGCCGTGCCAACCAACTCGCCGCCTCCTTGCAGAAACAAGGGGCTGGGCCGGAAGTCGTCGTCGCATTATTGGCCCACAGGAGCATCGACTTTTTAACGGCCGTTATCGCCATCTTCAAAACCGGGGCCGCCTACCTGCCCCTCGACCCCCATCATCCCGTCAAACGTCACCGCCAAATACTTAAAGAAAGCCGATCCCAACTGCTCCTGACCACCCGCCTTTTCATCCCCACACTCACCCAGGCCATCGAACACCTGCCCGGTTCCCCCCGCATATTCGACCTCGAAGATTTATACCAACAAACAGAAACGGCCCAAAACCCGCCCATCTGCAGTACCCCAGAAAACCTGGCCTACGTTATCTACACCTCCGGCTCCACCGGCATCCCCAAGGGAGCAATGGTCAAGCAGCTTGGTATGATCAATCACCTCTATGCCAAATTCCACGACCTGACAATAACCGCTTCAGACGTCATCGCCCAAAACGCTTCCCAATGTTTCGACATATCGGTGTGGCAATTTCTGGCCGCCTTGCTCAAAGGGGGGCGCGTCCACATCATCAGCGACGAAATCGCCCTAGACCCCATGCGTCTGCTCCGGGAATTGGAACGGGAAAAAATCACCATCCTGGAAACAGTGCCGTCGCTGCTACGCGCCATCATCGAGGTCGTGCAGCGGGATCGCGCCCGCTTCAACCTCTCAGCCCTGCGCTGGATGATTCCCACCGGCGAAGCCCTCCCTCCTGAATTATGCCGTCAATGGTTCGGCCTGTATCCACACATCCCGCTGGTCAACGCCTACGGCCCCACCGAATGCTCAGACGATGTGACCCATCACATTATCACCACCCCGCCAGCCGCTGGCATTGCCAATATGCCCATCGGCAAACCTATCAACAACACCTATCTTTATATTCTCGACCGATACATGGAGCCGGTTCCCGTTGGTGTGGCCGGTGAATTGTACATTGGCGGCACAGGCGTCGGTCGCGGGTATTTAAATAATCCCAGGAAAACGGCCGTTACCTTCATCCCCAACCCGTTTTTGAAGGATGAAAAAGAGCCTGCATCCTTCTGCCTTTACAAGACCGGCGATCTGGTGCGCTACCTACCCAATGGCACAATCGAATTCTTGGGTCGCATTGATTTTCAGGTCAAAGTGCGCGGCTTTCGCATCGAACTTGGCGAAATCGAAGCCGCCCTCAGCCTGCACCCCAACATCAAGCAAAACCTGGTTATGGTTAGAGAAGATGCCCTCAACCACAAACAACTCGTCGCTTACCTCATCCCCACCCAAGCACCGGCACCTACCACCTCGCAACTGCGCCAATACCTGCTGGAAACATTGCCCGACTACATGGTCCCGGCCGCATTTGTGCCGCTAGACGCCTTTCCATTACTGTCCAACGGCAAAATCAATCGAAAAGCGCTGCCCCCGCCCGAAGAAGGCAGAGCCGGTCTGGAAAAAGCGTTCGTCCCACCGCGTTCCAAATTGGAAAGTTACCTGGCCTCTTTGTGGCAAGACATCCTGGACCTGGAACAAACGGGCATCCATGACCATTTCTTTGAATTAGGCGGGGATTCCATCAAAGGGGCCATCTTCATCAACAGACTCCAGGAAAAAATGGCCGAAACTATCTATGTCGTTTCCCTCTTCGATGCCCCCAATATCGCCGATTTTGCGCAATACCTCAGCAAACATTACCCTGAAACAATTAGCAGACTCTTCGGCATTGACTCTTTATCCGCCCTTGAATACCAAAAGGCGGACGAGCAAATAGATGCGACCACAGTCGCCCAATTTCGCCAAATCATCCCGCCTCTACCCGCACGCACAACACCGGCCGAACCCCAAAACCCAACGGCCGTATTCATTCTATCCCCACCTCGTTCCGGGACAACCCTGCTGCGCGTTATGCTGGGAGGGCATCCGCGCCTGTTCGCCCCACCGGAACTCGATTTGCTTTCCTTCAACACCCTGGCTGAACGCAAAACCGCCTTCTCCGGCCGTTTCACTTTTTGGCAAGAAGGAACCATTCGCGCCATCATGCAAACCCAGGGCTGGGATGTAGAGAGCGCCAGGGCGTTCATGGAAAACTGCGAGAACGATGATCAGACAACCCAGGCATTCTATCGGTTGCTGCAAGAGTGGGTCCACCCCAGGCAGATCGTTGATAAAACATCTACCTATGCCCTGGACTTAGAAATTGTAAAGCGAATGGAGACAGATTTTGAAAATGCACGCTACATTCACCTGCTGCGTCATCCCTACGACATGATCCGCTCATTTGAAGAAGTGCGGCTAGACCAGGTATTCTTCCGCTATCCTCACCCCTTCTCAGTGCGCCAGTTAGCCGAGCTAATCTGGCTGGTAAGCCACCAAAACATTTTGACGTTTCTCAATCAGGTTCCGCAGCATCGTCAGCGGCGCATTCAATTTGAGGCGCTTGTGGCGCAGCCGGAAGCTACCATGCGGGAAATTTGCCAGTTCATGGGGCTGGACTTCCATCCCGATATGCTGCATCTTTATCAAGATAAGCAGCAACGCATGACGGACGGCATTTACCAGGTCTCCAGAATGCTTGGCGACATCAAGTTTCACCAACACCAGGGCATCAACCCAGAGGTAGCCCATAGGTGGCAAAAGCGTGAGGTAGAGCATTTTCTAAGCGACATCTCCTGGCAGATAGCTGAGTCGTTGGGATATGACCGATTGGCCGACTCGCCACCAGAATCTGCATCGGCGGATCAACCGACCTTTACCGCCATTGAGCGCCTGCCGCGAGACGGCCGTGTCTCCCTACCCCTCTCCTTTGCCCAACAACGTCTCTGGTTCCTGGATCAGTTGGAGGGAGGCAGCCCCTTTTACAACATTCACAACGCCGTCCGGGTGCGTGGCCCGCTGGACATACCGGCGCTGGAACGCGCCCTGAATGAAATCGTGAAGCGGCACGAAGTACTGCGCTGTCGTTTTACCTCGGCAGAGGGACGGCCGTTTCTTCAAATAACCCCCACGCTCTCCCTGTCTCTGCCCATCATCGACCTGCCCAAAACGCCTGACACAGACCGGGATGTCCAGATTCAGGCCCTCATCACCGCAGCAGCGCAGCAACCATTCGACCTGGCCCAAGATACCTTACTGCGAACCAGCCTCATTCGCCTAAACCCGGATGACTACATCATGCTTCTCACCATGCACCACATTGTGGCCGATGGCTGGTCAACGGCTATCTTCATCCGAGAATTGACCGCTTTCTACCAGGCGTTTGCCTACGAAAGACCCCTTTCTTTGTCTGAATTGCCCGTCCAATACGCAGATTTTGCCCATTGGCAAAGAAATTGGCTGCGCGGCAAAATGCTGGACAATCATCTGGCCTATTGGAAACGGCAATTAGGCGGCCGTTTACCCCTTCTGGAACTCCCCACCGACTACCCCCGACCGTCGGTGCAAACCTTCCAGGGCGCTCTTCATACATTTACCCTGCCGCAAGACCTGACCCACTCACTCAAAGCCCTCAGCAAGCAAGAAGGAGCCACTCTATTTATGACCCTGCTGGCTACGTTCAAAGCCCTACTCTACCGCTACACCGGCCAAAAGGATATCCTAATCGGCACACCTATTGCTGGCCGCCATCGTGCCGAAATCGAAAACCTCATTGGTTTCTTCACCAATACCCTTGTCATCCGCACCGATCTTTCGGGCAACCTGACGTTTCGCCAGCTATTGGCCCGGGTACGCTGCATAACCCTGGACGCCTACGCTCATCAGGATGTCCCTTTTGAAAAATTAGTCGAGACATTGAATCCAGAACGAGACCTGAGTCATAATCCCCTATTTCAAGTCATGTTTGTCATGCAAAATGCCCCTGTAGAAGAGATCGCGCTTCCCAACCTGTCCCTGGAACCTCTCGACACTGATGCCGGCAGCGCCACCTTTGATCTAACGCTGTCAATGGTAGAAACGGCCGTTGGCCTGGAAGCCGTCATTCAATACCGTACCGAGCTATTCGATGCGGCTACCATCGGCCGTCTTGCCCATCATTTCGGGGTTTTATTAACGGCCGTTGTCGCCAATCCTGATCAGCTCCTTCACACCCTCCCCCTGCTAACAGAAACCGAAAAACGGCAACTAATAATTGACTGGAACAACACCCAAACACCCTATCCACCCGAACAGTGCGTCCACCATCTACTCGAAGCCCAGGCCGAACGCACCCCCAACGCCATCGCCGTCATCTGCGGAGAACAACAGCTAACCTATGCCCAGCTTCACCGGCAGGCCAACCAATTGGCCCACCATCTGCAATCCCTCGGCGTCGGGCCAGACACCATCGTCGGCCTGTGCCTGCCCCGCTCCCCAGCCATGATCATCGCCACCCTCGCCACCCTCAAAGCAGGCGGGGCCTACCTCCCCATCGACCCCACCTACCCTCCTGATCGCATCCGCCACATGCTCACCGACGCCGGCGCCGCCATCCTCCTCACCAACACAGATGATTTTCAATTTTCAAACGACAAATTGTCGCCTTCAATCTTTCAATTTTCAATTGTCAACCTATCTGACTGGCAACTAACCAACCAACCAACTAACCCACCAACCAACCAACTTTCCTCCCACAACCTCGCCTACGTCACCTACACCTCCGGCTCCACCGGCCTCCCCAAAGGCGTGGCAATTTCCCATCAAAGCCTCTGCAACCAACTGCAATGGCGGCAAGACACCTACAAATTAACACAGGAAGATCGCATACTCCAAAGCGCATCCATCAGCTTCGATATATCGGTCTGGGAAATCTTCGGCCCGCTCCTTGCCGGGGCGCAACTCATCATCCCACCCTCAGACGACCTTCAAGGCGGCGATCTGGCCGAATCAATCACTCGGCATCGCATCACTACCCTCCAAATCGTTCCCTCTCTCCTTCGCCCCCTTTTAGAAACCAAAGAACATGAAAATTGGTCACATCTACGCCGCGTCCTGATAGGCGGCGAGCCGCTCACCTACGCATTGCAAAACCGCTTCCTCACCCACACCAAAGCTGCCCTTCATCACCTTTACGGCGCAACAGAAACGACCATTGATTCCATCTTCCAGCCCTGCACACACAAAGAGACACAACAATTCACCATCCCCATCGGCCGTCCCATCGCCAACACGCAGGTGTACATCCTGGACGGCGAGCTACAACCCGTCCCCATCGGCGTCCCCGGCGAACTGTACATCGGCGGCGACGGCCTGGCTCGCGGCTACC
>JACSRF010000497.1 GCA_014879875.1 Anaerolinea sp. | reverse complement strand
TTTGCCTCTTTGTCTTTTCTTTCTTTGTGCCTTTGCGTTAAATTCTTTTCTGGCTTGTCCAGGTTAGGATTGATGATGATGAAAACGCGCAGCACAACTGCACAACATAATTTTACGCTGCGACCAGGGATGCGCCTGCACCTGATTGGGATTGGTGGCGTCGGGATGTCGGCGATTGCCCAGGTGTTGTTGGGGCGCGGTTGTGTGGTGTCGGGGTCGGATATGCACGGGAATGCGCTGACAGAGGCATTGGCGGCCAGCGGCGCGACGATTTACGTGGGGCATGACGCGGCGCAGGTTGTGGGGGCTGACGCGGTGATCATCTCATCGGCCGTGCCGGAGAGTAACCCGGAGGTGGCGGCGGCGCGGGCGGCCGGGCTGCCGGTGTTGAAGCGGTCGGATTTGCTGGGACATTTGATGGCCGGTGATATTGGAATTGCCGTCGCCGGAACGCATGGCAAGACGACGACGACGGGGATGATCGCCCAGGTTTTGTTGGATGGAGAATTGGACCCGACGTTCATTTTAGGGGGTGTGCTGCCGTCGTTGGAGACAAACGGCCGTTTTGGTTCCGGTGATTATTTTGTCATTGAAGCGGATGAGTATGACCACATGTTCCTGGGGTTACGCCCGGAGGTGGTCGTGCTGACCAATGTTGAACACGATCACCCGGACATATTTCCGACGTGGGAGCTTTATTTGCAGGCTTTTAAGGAGTTTGTGGGGCTGCTGCCGCCGAACGGCCGTCTGGTAGCCTGTGTGGATGATCCTGGCGTGCGTGAACTGTTGACGGCCGTTACCTTGCCCGGTGTGGAAGTGACTACCTACAGCGTGGCGGAAAATGAGCTGCCCCAGCCGGCCGATTTTCAGGCGCTGGATGTGCGCCCTAACCCGATAGGCGGCATGGATTTTGTGGTGCAGCAAGAAGGGCAGTTGGTGGGATTGGCGCGGCTGCGGCTGCCTGGCTACCACAATGCGCGCAATGCGCTGGCGGCCATGATTGTGGGGTTAGATTGCGGCATAGATTTCAGCAAAATGCGGCAAACGTTGGCTGAGTTTGGCGGCGTGGGGCGGCGGTTTCAGGTGATCGGCGAAGTGGGTGAGGTGACGATTATTGATGATTATGCCCACCACCCCACGGAAATTCGCGTGACGCTGCAAGCGGCGCGGCAGCGGTATCCAGGGCGGCGGTTGTGGGCCGTGTGGCAGCCGCATACGTACAGCCGCACCCGGCTGCTGCTGGCGGAGTTTGCTGCTTGTTTTGCTGACGCCGACCGTGTGGTGGCGCTGGATATTTACCGCAGCCGGGAGCAGGAGACGTTGGGCATGGATACGGCCGTTGTCGTCCAGGCGATGAAGCACCCGCACGCTGTCCATATTCCGGGGCGGGAAGAGGCAGCCGCTTATATTTTGGATCGCGCGCGCCCCGGTGACGTAGTGCTGACGCTGGGCGCCGGCGACGGCAATGAGGTTGGCGAATGGGTATTAGCCGGTTTGCGGCAGCGGCTTGGCAGTCGTTAATCGTCAATCGTCAATCGGTGGTGTGAAGGGAGAACGCATGAATGTGAAAACGTCATTACGGGTGGTAGAGCGGTTTCGGGACTTGTTTGGCGAGCAGTTCCAAATAAGTGCGCCGCTGGCCCGGTATACCTCGGCGCGGGTGGGTGGCCCGGCGGAGATGTTTGTGGTGGTGAATCATGCGTTGGAACTGCAAACGGCCGTTGAGTTGGCCTATGCGCAGCACATCCCGTACTTCATCCTCGGTGGCGGGTCGAACATTTTGGTGTCGGACGCCGGCATCCGTGGCCTGGTCATTTTGAACAAGGCGCGCGCGGTGCAGTTTCGCCACACCGGCGCCAGTGTTGTCTGCACGGCTGAATCGGGCATGAACCTTTCGTCGTTGGCGCGGCAGTGCATTGGCAAAGGGCTGGGCGGCCTGGAATGGGCTGTGAATGTGCCGGGCACGGTGGGCGGCGCGGTTGTCGGTAATTCTGGCGCGCATGGCGGCGACGTGAACAGCAATTTGCTGGCAGCGACAGTGTGGGAACCGGGCCGCGGCGCGCGTATTTACACCAACGAAGAGCTGCAATATGGCTACCGGGACAGCATTTTGAAGCGGGAACAGGGCAAGCAAATCTGGCGGCGTGTGGTGTTGTCGGCGGAATTGGAGCTGAAGCTGGAAGCCGTGAATGTGTTGACGGCCAGGGCAGAAGCGTTTACGACGCACCGCAAGCAAACGCAGCCAGGCGGCGCAAGCTGCGGCTCTATGTTTAAGAATCCGCAAAATTATTACGCCGGCTATTTGATTGAGACGGCCGGATTAAAAGGAGTGCGCGTGGGTGGCGCTCATATTTCGGAAAAACACGCCAACTTTTTTATTAATGATGAGGACGCGACGGCCGAAGATATTCGCGCTCTGTTCGCCGAAGCGTGGAACTCGGTGCGTGAACAGTTTGGCGTGGAAATGGAACTGGAAGTGGAGTTGGTCGGGGAGTGGGAGTTTGAAGAGCGGTAATCGGTAATCGGTGATCGGTAATCAGTAAACGGTGAACAGTAGTCGGTAAACAGTGATGGAAGATAAAGACAGGCAGCAGAAAATTCGGGTAGGCGTTATCTTTGGCGGCCGTTCTGGGGAACATGAGGTCTCGTTGCAGTCGGCGCGTTCGGTGATGGAGGCGCTGGACAAGGAGAAGTATGAGGTGATCCCGGTGGGCATTACCAAAGAGGGACGCTGGGTGACGGGAGATGTGCTGGCGGCGCTGGCAGATGGGGCGGATACGGCCGTTCCCGCTGCCTTATTGCCCGATCCCCACAGTTCTGCTTTGCTGCGGTTGGGGCTGGAAACGGCCGTGCCTGTCAGCCTCTCCTCTGTTACTGAATTAGACGTCATCTTCCCGGTGCTGCATGGCCCGTATGGGGAAGATGGCACAGTGCAGGGCTTGCTGGAACTGGCCGGCATCCCTTACGTGGGCGCGGGCGTGGTCGGTTCGGCCGTGGGCATGGACAAGGCGATTTTTAAGCACGTGATGACGGCCAACAACCTGCCCGTTCTGCCCTGGGCGCTGCTGACACGGCATGAATGGGAACAACGGCCGACGGCCGTCCTTGCCAACCTGGAAGCCAGGCTGCATTACCCCATGTTCGCCAAGCCCGCCAATTTGGGGTCCAGCGTGGGCATTAGCAAATGCGACGACCGGGACAGCCTGCGCGCCGGTTTGGCCGAGGCCGCGCGCTATGACCGGCGCATCATTGTCGAGCAAGGTATCAATGCCCGTGAACTGGAGATTTCGGTGTTGGGCAACGAAGATCCCATTGCCAGTGTGGTGGGTGAAGTTCGGCCGCGCCGCGCCTTTTATGATTACGTGGCGAAATATCTGACCGAACCGGATTCTGAAGAGTATTCAGATCTGATCATCCCCGCCGATATTGACGCCGATCTGGCAAGTACGCTGCGCGCGCTGGCGACAGCGGCGTATAAAGCCATTGATTGCGCCGGGTTAGGGCGGGTTGATTTGCTGTTGGATAAGGATACGGGTGAATTTTATATTAACGAAATTAATACCATCCCTGGCTTTACCCGTATCTCCATGTACCCGAAATTATGGGAAGCGACCGGGGTCAGTTATCCCGATTTATTAGACCGGCTGGTGGAACTGGCTTTGGCCCGGTATGAAGAGAAGTCGAGTTTACAAACGTCATTTTCAGTATTGGAAGCGTGATTTTAAGTATGCGACGAACACAAGAACCACGACGGGCACGGCCCGCACGGAATAATTTGCGACCATCTGCGGGGGAACGGCCGTCCACACCGGGCCGGCTGCGTAAACAGCCGAAAATGCGGCGCGTGCAGTCGGCGCATGTGCTGCCAACGCCGCAACTGAGTGTGCCGCCAACGGCCAGGCAGCGGCGGCGACGGAATCAACGCCGTTTCCACTTTCCGACGTTGGCCGTTAAACAGTTTCTCTTTTCGACGCGGTGGATCAGCCTGGGCTTGCTGTCCTTGATGATTTTTGCGCTCTACCTGGTAGGGATGGACACTCATTTTTACCTGACAATGATCCCGGTGGAGGGCACGCTGGCCGTGCCGGTAGCCGAAGTGGTGACGGCAAGCGGGCTGGCCGGTTCCCATATTTTTGCCGCAGACCCGGTCGCGGCCGCGGAACAGATTGCCCAGGTTCCGGGCGTGATTTCGGCGACGGTGACATTGACCTGGCCGAACCAGGTCTTGGTACGGGTGGGTGAAGATACGCCGATTGCGGTCTGGCGTGAAGGGGGGCATGAGTATTGGGTGACGGACAACGGCCGTCTCATTCCTTCGCGGGTGGTGGCGTTGGGGCTGCTGCAAATTGAGTCGGAGATGACGGAGACGACGGCCGTACCCTCCGCCGCCTTGCCGGGCAATGACCAAACTGATGCCCCTATCCTTGAATTTATCCCCGCGGACGTCCTGGCGGGCGCGCTGCAACTGCGCGAACTGCGGCCTAACATTGACAAACTATACTATCGCCCATCATCTGGCCTCAGCTATCAGGATGGACGGGGTTGGCGCGCTTACTTTGGCGCCGGTACTGACATGGTGCAGAAGCTGGCGGTCTACGAAACAATTGTAGCGGATTTGTTGGGTCGAGGGCTGACGCCGGTATACATCAGCGTCAGCAATCAGGAAAAACCGTACTACCTGGCGAATTGAGAGGGACTTAACTTAATGGAAGAGATCGTTTTTGCACTAGACATTGGCACAACAAAAATTTGCGCCCTGGTAGGGGAGGTGCGCGAGGGGCAGTTGCAAATTATTGGCCTGGGCATTCAGCCGGCGCGGGGTATGCGTAAAGGCATGGTTGTAGACGTCGGCGAAGCCTCGGTGGCGCTGGCAAAAGCCGTTGAGGCGGCCGAACAAACCTCTGGTTATCACCTGTCGGAAGCGTTTATCAGCATGGCCGGCGAACACATCAGCTCCACGAACAACCGGGGCGCAGTCGCCGTTGGCCGCCATGATACCGGCGTCAGCAGCGACGATATTGCCCGCGCCCTGGATGCCGCGCAGGCCATCCCCATCCCGCACAACCGCCAACTGGTGCATTTGATCCCCCGCAGTTACACCATTGATGATCAGGAAGGGGTGCGCAGCCCCATTGGGATGCACGGCTTTCGCCTGGAGGTAGAGGCGCATATTGTAACGGCCGCGTCCTCTGCCTTACGCAATTTATCCACCTGCGCCGACAACGTCGGGATTCGTACCAATGAGTTTGTCCTGAATGCTGTGGCTTCGGCAGAGGCGGTGCTGGAACCAAATGAACGGGAGATGGGCGTCATTGTCGCCGATATTGGCGGGGGCACGACAGACCTGGCTTTGTACATGCAAGGGAGCGTCTGGCATACCCACGTGATCCCGGTGGGTGGCTACCACATCACCAATGATATTGCCATTGGCCTGCGCGCGCCTTACGAGGTAGCGGAGCAGGTAAAAATTCGCTATGGCGACTGCCGCCCTCAGGAGATTGACGGGGATAATGTTTTCACGGTGGAACCTTTTGGGGGTGAAAAGATTCAGGTGGGACGGCAAGACCTGGCTTACGTGATTGAAGCGCGGGTAGAAGAGATGTTCCAACTGATTTTGCAAGAAATTCAACGCTCTGGTTACGATGGGATGCTGCCGGCGGGCATTGTGCTCACGGGGGGCACGGCGCAGCTGCGTGGTATCACACAGGTAGCCGAGCGTGTGTTGAATGTGCCGGCGCGCGTAGCCCTGCCGCGCAATCTGGTTGGGTTAGTAGATTCCCTGCAAAGCCCGGCGTATGCGACCGGTATTGGGCTGCTGCGCTGGGCGATGAGTGGACAACAATTGTATCGGCCGCGGCTGCCGCAAACGGGGCTTTGGGGCAGGCGCGTGGGTAATTTGCTCAAGGCATTGCTGCCGGGATGATCAGTAATCGGTTATCGGTCACTGATTAACGATCACCGATTACCGGTAACTAAAATAGAGGGGTTAGAAATGAGTAGAACAAAACAGATGCAGATGCAACGGATGCCGAATGCTGAAGGATCAGCGCTTATTCGCGTAGTCGGCGTGGGCGGCGGTGGTGGCAATGCCGTGAACCGCATGATTGCCGAAAATATTGTGGGCGTGGATTTCATTTCGATTAATACTGACAGCCAGGCGTTGTTGGGCAGCCGGGCGCAGCGCCAGATTCAGCTTGGCGAGCGCACGACGCGCGGTCTGGGGTCTGGCGGCAACCCGGATATGGGCGCCAAGGCGGCCGAAGAGTCGCTGGACTTGCTGCACGAGGCGCTGCAAGGGTCGGACATGGTGTTTGTGACGGCCGGTATGGGCGGCGGCACAGGCACGGGCGCGACGCCGCTGGTGGCCAAGGTGGCGCGTGAAGAAGGGGCGTTGACAATTGGGGTGGTGACACGGCCGTTCACCTTTGAAGGCTCGCAGCGTTCACGGGCAGCCGAGGCGGGTATCGAACAGCTAAAAGAGCACGTGGATACCTTGATTGTCATCCCCAATGACCGGCTGCTGGAAATGGCCGACAAGCGCATGTCGCTGCTCGATTCGTTCCGTATGGCCGACGATGTGCTGCGCCAGGGCATTCAGGGTATCAGCGAGCTGATCACCGTGCCCGGCCTGATCAACCTGGATTTTGCCGACGTGCAGACGATCATGTCTATGGGTGGGGCGGCGCTGATGGCCGTGGGGCATGGCTCTGGCGATGAACGGGCGCGCATGGCGGCCGAACAGGCGCTTTCCAGCCGCCTGCTGGACGTGACGATTGATGGCGCGCGCGGCATTCTCTTCAACGTGACCGGTGGCGCCGATTTGAGCCTGTATGAGATTAACCAGGCGGCCGCGTTGATCCGCGAGACGGCGCACCCGGATGTGAACCTCATCTTCGGGGCAGTGATTGATGAAGCGATGAAGGATGAGATTCGTATTACGGTCATCGCCACCGGCTTTGAGCACACGCTGCCGACGATGCGCGCCATGTCGCGCCCGGTGGAGCGACGCACGCTATCGCCCGCGCCGCAGCCGGCGCGGGTATCCGCACAACCGCTGCCGGTAGAGAGACGTGTTGAGGTTCCTGTAGAACGCCGTGCCGAACGGCCGTTACCGGCGCAGTTACGGGACGATGACGTTCCGTTTCGCCTGAATGACCTGGATATCCCTTCCTTTTTACGGAAGCGACGGTGAGCGGTGAGCGGTAATCGGTGATCGGTGATCAGTGAACAGTTGATTGTGACCCACTGACCACTGATTACGGACTGCCGGCGATGACGACGACGTATTCCCCGCGCGGCGTCTCCTCACCTAACTGTGCCAGCAAGGTGGAGAGTACGCCGCGCTGTACGCCCTCAAACAGCTTTGTCAGTTCGTTGGCCAGGGCGGCTTCGCGGTCGCCATAAACGGCCAGCGCATCCTCCAGAAACGGCCGTAACCGATGTGGGCTTTCGTAAAAAATAAGCGTATGGGGCGAGGCGGCGTCAATCTCTAAAAAGCGGCGGCGCTTGCCCGATTTGCGTGGGGGAAAGCCGCGAAAGGTGAAGCTGTGTGCGGGCAGCCCGGAAAGCACCAACGCCATCAGCAAGGCCGACGCGCCAGGGATCATCGTCACCGGTATCTCTTGCGCGATGCAGGCGCGTACCAGCACAAACCCAGGATCGGCGATGCCCGGCGTGCCGGCGTCGGTGACGACGGCCACCGACTGCCCCGCCTGTAACAGTCCCATGATGCGCGGCAGCACCTTTTGCTCGTTGTGCTCGTGGAAGGCGATTTGCGGCTTGGCGATGTCGAAGCGTTTGAGCAGCATTCCCGTTTTGCGCGTGTCTTCGCTGGCGACGATGTCAACCGCTTTCAACGTTTCCAGTGCGCGCAGGGTGATGTCTGACAGGTTCCCAATCGGTGTGGCGACAAGATAGAGCATGTGGTTCTCACTCCTTTTAAGTCAGGTCGCCACACGCTTGCAGCGCCAGGGTGGCGGCGACGATGGCGGCCGTTTCGGCGCGTAAGATGCGCGGGCCGAGGGTAACGGCCGTTATGCGGCCGGCGGTGAGATGGTCAGCCAGTTCGACGGCCGTAAACCCCCCTTCTGGCCCGATGAAGAGAGCCACGGAGCGGGGTCGCCCGGCTAAGGCGTCGGCGATGGTGCGGCCGGTCGCTTCTTCCCAGGGGACGAGGGCGGCCGCAGCGGTGCAGGCGGCCGCGGCCACGGCCAACGGCATGGGAGCGGCCAGTTCTGGGATGCGCCCGCGGCGGCACTGTTCGGCGGCTTCGGTTAGAATGCGCTGCCAGCGGTCGTGTTTGTTGGTGGTGACGGCCGTGATCACCGTCCGCGTCGTGATGAGAGGCACAAAGCGGCTGACGCCAATTTCGGCCCCCTTTTGCAGCGCCCACTCAAAATTGTCCCGCTTGAGCAATGCCTGGTAGAGGGTGAGGTGCGTGGCCGGTTCGCCGCTGGCTGCATACTGCGCCGTGATTTCCCCTAATACTTGCCGCTTTTCGACGCGGGTGAGGGTGACGTCATACGCTTGCCCGGCATTGTCCAACACGATGACGGCGTCGCCCACGCTCATGCGCAGCACGGCGCGTAGTTGGTGCGCCTGATCTGGGGGGAAGGTGACGGCCGTTGCGCTGATGAACTGGGGGTCTACGAAAAAGTGGTGCATGGGGTAGTCGGGTGGTCAGATAGTCAGATAGTGGGTGGTTGTTCGTCTTGGTGTTTTTGGATGCAGAAAACGAGTTCGCCGGGGAAGAGCAGTTCGGTGATGGGCCAGTTGTGCCCGGCAATGAGCTGGTGCATGAAGTCGCGGTAACGGCTGACCAGGTTGCGGCCGCCGTGTGTGCTGACGGCGGGAAAGGAGATGACCAGCCAGCGGACGTTGAGACTTTCCAGCAACGGCCGTCCCAACTCTCCATAATTACGCGCAAAGCGGGGCATCTCTTTGAGGAAGAGGGCGAGATCGGCCGTTTCCTGGGGAAAATGCAGCGCCACATCTTGCACTTTGGCCAATGGCGCTAATCCTTGCAGGGCGAAGTAATGGTTGATGAAGGCGATGCGCGGCTCGTGAATGTCGTAGGCGTGGAAGTGCGTCGTCGTTGGCAGGTCCATCCAGGGAAAGGCGAGCGGGTTCAGGCCGCAGGCGATGTCTAGCAGCGAGCCGGGCTTGCCGGTGACGCGAAAAATCTCGCGATAGAAATCATCGAGAATGGGCAGCCGCTCCTGCGTGGAAAGGTGGTCGTGCAAGATGTCGCGGCAGGCGCGCTTGATTTGCAGCGGGTCTTGGGTGGCGAAAACGGCCGTTAACCGCGCCGTCGCCGCGTCATAGACCGGGTCGCCCAAATAGGGGGCCATGATGCTGTGTAACTGCGCGCGCACCGCTTTCAACGCTTGTTTTGGCTTTTTGTAGTGGCGCAGGGCAGCCACAGCCAATTCGCGGATGGTCTCTTCGTGGGTGTCGTGATACTTTTTAGACTGCTTAACGGCCGTTACCAACGCCGCCACGTCATCTTCTTGCGCCATGCCCTCTATGATAAAGGGAGAGAGACGGCCGTGCCAGTAATCTGCTGTATTGGTTACACTTTTCATTTTCCCGGCGATGGCGTACCATAGCGCCATGCGCCTGGTTACATCCATTGCGATTAATGCTGCGCCACTATTTGTCTGGCAAATTCTCACCGACCCACTGGCGACCAGCGCCTGTATGCCGGGCCTGGTGACGTGGGAAACGCTCGAACCGCAGCGTCGCTTTCGCCTTGTTGTCGCCTGGGCTGAACAAAATGGCAGTGGTGGGCTGCGCATTCCGGCCGTCATTGAGTGGACGGAATTATTGCCCCCGGTGCAGATGGGCATTTGTACCCGCCTGTTTTTAGGCAGCAGCACGCTGGATATAAACGGTACGGCACGGTTACAAGCCATCACGGCCGGGCAAACCCGGCTGGAAATCAGCAGCGAGATTGACACGCCAAATCCGGTGATGGCGCAAATGGTGAATCAGGCGGCCGTCAGGATTTTACAGCCGTTTCTTCGCTGTTTACGCGGCCGTGCCGAGCAGCTTGCCATGGGGGGATGATTTGTCCGAACCGCTGTATACCAGCAAAGGGGCCAACTGATGAAAATCGAAGGGTCTTATTCATTTACGTCGCCGGTAGAGAAAGTTTGGGCGCTGCTGCATGACCCGGTCACGTTTGCGCAGGCCATGCCCGATTGTGAAGGGCTGCGCTGGGTGCATGAGAATCGTTTTGCCGGCGCGCTGCGCATCCATGCGGGGTTATTCCAAAGCAGGGTCGTTGGCGCCATTACCATAACGGCCGCAGATACGCCTTATGAACTGACGCTGCAAGCGGCCGGGCACAGCGCCGAAGGATCGCTAACCGGTTCAGGGCGATTATGGCTGGCTGCGCAAGAGGGGGAGACGACGCTGCATTACAGTGGCGAGGTGACGGCTGCCGGCCAATTTGCCGAAGCGGGCGCGCCTTATTTGCAAACGGTGGCGCGCTCGATTTTGCGGCAAAATTTCACGGAAATGGCGCGGCAGTTAACGCCAGCAGCGTCGTCACCGGGGGGAGGGGCAACGGCCGTTCTTTTCGCTCAACCGGCGCCACGACCGCATCGTATGCTTTTCCTGGGCATCTTCGCAGCTGCGGGCTTGTTCAGTCTGGGTGGGGCACTGCTGCTGCGCCGGGTGTACCGCTGGTGGGTGCGGCTGTTGGCGCGTCAGGTGGTTTACCTCATCCGAGATGAGGCCTCTGAAAATCAGGCTGTTTAGGCGCGCCGTCAGTTTGCTTGTTTGAGGGCGGCAAGGAAAGTGGCGCGGGTCTCGGCGGTAACTGCCTGGCGCAGTAGTTGGCGTAAGGTGGTGGCGTTGGTGACGGCCGTTATCTGTTCGACTCCATCTTCAGCCATTGGCCCAAAACGAATTGCCAGCAAATCCAGAATGTCTTCCTGTAAAGTTTGGACACGGCCTTGCTCAATACCCTGCTCAATGCCTTGCTCAATGCCTTGCTCAATACCCTGCTCAATACCCTGCTCAATGCCTTGCTCAATCCAATAATCTGCTACCGTTTGCATAATCTCGTTTCCTTCTTCTGTCAATGTTTGCTGTACGATTGTCACCATCTCTTCTGCTGCCAGATGCTTGCTGGCGTTGCCAATATAATACAATACCGTGCGCAGATATTCTAGCGCTGTCTGCGCTTCGGCCAGATCCTTGAATAACATAAAGATGTCTGCCAGCCGTCCGCGCAGCGCCGGGTCAAAGATGTATTTTAATACCAACAACCCAATTTGCAGGTGTACTGCCCCACGTATTTCTTCGTCACTGAGCTTAGATAGGTCTTGTAGTTCGTAGCGGAATTGAGGCCAGTAGGGGCGCAGCGCATCTGGCCCGGAAAAAAGCGCGCCAAAGTCGGTCGCTACGCGCCAGCGTTCGCGTCCATGATAGACGACGATGGGGATGATCGGGCGCAAGGTTTTGTCATTGTGCATGTCCCGTTCCCAAATGCGTACCTTGTAACGTAGTAGTTGGAAAGGGGTGTAAGGCTCGGGAGAGCTTTTGTGTTCCAGCAACAAGTAGAGATAAGCTGGGGTATCGTCGCGCAAGTTAACCTGGTAGAGCAGATCGGCGAATTGTTCTTGCAGGTCGTTGTCAATAAAGCTGCCGGATTGCAGCGCCAGGGTATCCAGGTCGAGCGTGTCTACCACCGGCTGCGGCAGGTAGTTGGCGAAGAAGTCGCGGGCAACTTCGATACGGGTGAAAGTCTCTTTGAAGAAGCGGTCGTGGGGGTTGCTGAGGTCGCTCATAGGCAAAATTATACCAAAGTTCGGCATGATTCAAAAAGCAGAAGCTGTCCTTTACAAATTAGTTCGCGGATTGTCATGCTGAACCCTTCGCTGTACTCAGGGTCCTGAGTCTATCGAAGGAATGACGTTTTTTTATTTGTAAAGGGGTATCATCTCAATAAATGGGGGTGAGAGGAGTGCGCATCTTCAGATGCGCATCTGAGGATGCGCACTCCTCCACGAGATATTGAGAAGATACGTAAAGGGCATTTTGACAGTATTGAACCATGCCCAAGGTTCCGTTTCAAACAGGGTGTGTAGATGGCGCGCGTTCAGGTAAGCAGACGGCGGTAGACGTCAATGATATGCTCTGTGGCGCGCTGCCAACTGTAGACGGTGGCGGCGCGTTGGCGCAGCGCCAGGCCAAGTTGCGCGCGACGTGGCGCATCGTGCAACAACTGTTGGATGGCGGCGGTGAAGGCAGCGACGTCGCCCGCTGCGGCGTAAACGCCCAGATCGGCGAGGTATTCACGGTGAACGGCCGTATCATAGGCCACAATCGGCTGCGCCATCGCCATATAGTTGAGTACCTTGCCGCTGCCCTCCGTCGCCGACACTTTGGGCGCAACGGCGATATCCCCTAGCGACAAAAAGTATGGAGCGTCTCGATATTCCACTTTGCCGGTGAAGGTCATGTGGTCCGCCACTCCTTTTTGCTGCGCCATCTGGGTGTAGCGCGCCACGTCGGGGTAGCCCATGATCAGGAAATGCACGTTTTCCCCGGCCGCCAGCAAGTTGGCGGCCGCGTCAATAAGATGAGGGATACCCTGATAATCGGTCAACAAACCGAGGTAGGCGATGATCAGGCGGTCGGCGGGGATGCCCAGCCGCTGGCGCAGCTGCCATTTATCATCTGCGGTGAAGCGCAGCGGGTCGAAACGGGCCGTATCGGCGCAGTCGGGCAAGGGGTGCAGACGTTGTGCGGGGATGTGAAACTCGTCTTCTAACAGGCGCGCGGCGCGCAGCGAACTGGTGAGAAAGGCATGGGGCAGCCGGCAAATGAGGCTTTCCAGGCGGTAAGCCCAGGGGTAAATGGGGCCGTCTGGGTTCAGAAAATGATGGTCAACCATTTCACCGGTCAGGCTGCCCTGAAAATCAAACACCAGGGGCGTGCGCCGCAGCCGCGACACCAGGCCGCCGATCAACGCGCCTTCGTGCATGTGGCCGTGAATAATGTGCGGTTGTAGACGCTGCGCTTCGATGAGGGCTTGCACAGTCAGGTAAACGTCAAAAGCGATCTTGTGACGCGACGAACCGACTTCGTAATCGGTGTGCCAGGGGAGCGGCGCGGTGCGGCGAATGTCTAGCCCTGGCATATTATCACCTTTGTAATAGGTGACAATGGCTACTTGATGCCCGGCTTGTTGCAGGTGGCGTGTTTCTTCGAGAATGCGAATGTGCCCGCCATAATCGCTAAAAAAGGAGGTGGGGGCAATCATTAAGATGCGTAGGGGCGTGGTATCTGGCTTAGGCCGGGGTGTTTTGCTCATTCTTTTTTGCGCTTACCGCCGAGCCAGCTTCCTAACATTTGTTCGGAAAGACCGCGCGTTTCCACATCCTGCGTGGCGATTTCGACCCAATTGTTTTCGTCACGTTCGCGCAGCCATTTTGCGCGCCGGATTTGCAAATCGAGCAGCGTGGCGTGCAGGAGTTCTGGTTCATCTTGCTGCACCAGGCGGCGCATGGTTTGTAGCTCGCCGATGAAAGCATCGAGCCAGCGCAGGGTTGCCGGTTTGTTGTGCAAGGCAAGATGGGCAATTTCTGTCCCATCTTGCAAGGGTGCGGTTGTCAGGGCAAACGGTAAGTCGGCAAAGCGTAAGATGTCGCGCCAACCGGTGGCCTGGTTGACGGCGCTAAAGACGGCCGCCGCCATCAAGCCGGGAATGGTGGCAATGCCTTGCAGGAGGCTGTCGTATTCGTGAGGATCAACGAAGTAGGGGACGCCGCCGAGGATGCGGCCGAAGTTGACGGCCGTTTCCACCGCTTTCGGTTCTGCGGTGGCGGCGGGCATCAGGCAGAATACGCTGTCGCGGAACATGTCGGCCTGGGCGGTGGCGAGGTCGAGACGGCCGTCAAGCAGCGCCGTGGCCGATAACACCGCCTGCACGCCCACGTAATGGCCGCGCCGTAAATGTTTTTGCGCCAGCACCAGCCCTTGCCCTTTCAGGCTGGAGAAATCCAACACCAGGGCATGGGGCTGCACGTCTTCACCGAAGAGGGGAAAGGTTTCTTGCAGTTCGGCGGCGGACAAGGCCAGTACCAAAATGTCCGCTTTGCTCACGGCGCTGATCAAGTTCCACTCGGTTTTGTCAATCGCGTTGATCGCTTTGGCCGCTTCGCTCTGCGCGCGATCCGCATCATGACCAATGATGTTCATCTCCAGTGGGGACGCTTTTAAGGCCAGGCCAATAGCGGCGCTGGCGCGATTGATGCCGATGATGGTGACGGTTTGTGCTTTCATAAAGACTCCATACTAATGCTGATCATCTGCCCATTGTAGTAAATGCAGCAGGCGGTCTGTTTCGGTAACGGCCGTTTCCGTTACCACATCTTGATGTCGCCGAATGAGGGCGACGACCAGCAGGCTGCTGCCGGCCTGCGCGGCCATGTCGGCGCCCCAGGTGGGATGCTGCGCTTTGACGACAAACGGCCGTCGCCAACCCCGCGCTTCCCCTTGCCCCCATTCGGCCATTTTGCCGGGCAATAGTTTTTGCGCCAGCACAATCAATGATCGTTCCCAAATGGTCAGCGGGACGCGCGTTTTGCCCACGTCGTGCAGCAGCGCCGCTGCCTGTAAATCGAGCTGGGTGTGCCCGGCCGCGCGCAGGGTTTGCCACACCTGGTAACTGTGCCATTGGTCGCCGGCCGTGAAGCGGGCAAATAACTGCTGCTGCGCCGGAGTGAGGACGGCCGTTACCGCTGTCTGCGCTGCCGCCGACAGCCCACGCGCCGTTAACAAGCGCCAAAACTGCCCCAGACGATAACGCGCACCCACTTAGAAGCCCACTAAGAAGGAAAATACAGACTGCGCCGGTTGGACGACCAGGAAACCTAAGACACTGGGAACCAGGAAAACGACCGCCAACAAAATGATAAAACCATATTGTTCTAACGGCCGCAGCGAATAGGACATTTCTGGTGGCAGGATACCGGTGAGTATTTTGTACCCATCCAGCGGAGGGATGGGGATGAGGTTAAAGAGCATGAGGATCAGGTTGATCCAGACGCACTCGAACAGCAAATAGGGTACGGAGGGCAGTACGCTGCTGCCGCTGAAGATACCGGCCAGGTTAACCAGGCCAAAGCGAAAGGGCATGGCAAACAGCACGGCCATCACTAAATTGGATGCTGGTCCGGCGGCGGCCACAATGGCCATGGCCGAGCGCGGGTTGCCGCGCATGTTCATCGGGTTGACCATCACCGGTTTCGCCCAACCAAATCCGGCTATTAACAGGGCGATGGTTCCCATGGGGTCGAGGTGGGCGAGGGGGTTGAGGGTGATGCGCCCCATGCGGCGCGGCGTGGGGTCGCCCAGCCAATCGGCCGTCACGGCGTGAGCCAGTTCGTGAATGGTGAAGGCCAGTAACAAAACGATGGCGCGCGCGATCAGCGTTGACAGATCGAGATTAAACATAATAGCCTCAATTTAAACCTGACAGGTTTCTAAAAACCTATCAGGTCTCGGTGGTATCAGGGGGATTGCGGCGTGATGACTGCGCCGCAAAATTCGCAGGTGACGCTGGTGACGCCGCGCGCGGGTGGCTGCACGGCCGCGTAGCAGTTGGGGCAGGTGGTGGGGAAGGCCGTTGCCGCCAGCGCCGTTAGTTGATCCACGTAAACGGCCGCCCGTTCCCCATCAATCTCGCCCGTTTGTGCTTTTTTGATAAGCGCCGCCCATTCGGCTGAATCTTGCCCTTTCAGGTGAAAGCGGGCGCGGGACACCGGCGCGGACGCGGCCAACACCAGGCCGAGGATGTCATCTTTGCCCATGCCCAGGAAGCCGCCTTCCTTTTTTGCTTCGATTTGCTCAATTTCGCTGACCTGGACATCAATGTGTACCTGCTGAATCTTTTCTGATTCTGCTTTGAAGATGCCGAATTTGCGTTTGGTGACCACTTCTTCGCGCTGCTCAAAGATGAGGCGTTGGTCGGTGAGGACGAGCGCCCCTTCTGGCCCTTTGTTGTCGCCGTCGCGCTGCCACATGGCTTTCACGGCCGTTAACGGCCCTTCGCCGCTGAGCAAACGAATGTGTGGCGATTCGGCAATGAGGGCGAGCATCGTTTCTAGTTTGGAGACGGTCCAGCCAACTTTGTTCAATTCGCTTTCAACGCCCTGGTACAGCCCGGAAACGGCCGTTATTGCTGCGTCAATCCGTCCCGACAAATTTTTGACGATGGGTTCGGCCAGGCGCAGTGACTGCTCGGTTGGTTGTATCCGGCTCACGATGCGGTCGGCCTGTTCCAATTCCCGATCCAGGCGCTGTACCTGTGCTTGCAAGGTCGTTTCCACGCGCGGACGCAGCTCGTTCCATTTGTCATCCAGCGATTCCAGCGTGTCTTCCAGAGTGCTGCCGTGGGCGTAGCCCTGAGCGCGCAGTTTTTCTAATCGGGTGGGGTATTCCAGCAAATATTTGTCAATTTTGCCAATGCTGTCGTATACCTGGCTCATCTGCGCTTTGGCTTCCAGTTTACCGTACTCCTCTTGCAACTGGCGCGCGCGGGCGGCCGGTTCCACGCCGCCGGTGGGTTTGGCGGCAGGGGCGCTGGCCGGGCGCGCCGCAGCCGGGGGTGGCGTAGAGGTGGCCGGCAACGGCCGGCGCGCGGGCGGTGCCGGCAGCGGCTGCTGGCGCTGCTTTTGGCTCTCATTGGCGCGTACCGTTGGGCGTACCCGCTGCTTGCTAATGGTTTTCCTGGCGCTTTGCGCCTGGGGCGCGGCAGGTTGTTTCTTTAACTTGTCCTGTGCATCCTCTTTCGTCATGGGTAACCTCCTGGGTAGTCGGTGATCGGTAATCGGTAATCGGTGATCGGTAATCGGTAATCGGCTAACGGTTCACGCTTCACCAACTCTGTAACGTAAATACGCTTCCATAAAATCATCGAGACGGCCGTCGAGCACCGCCTGCGTATTGCCGACCTCATGGTTGGAGCGGTGGTCTTTGACCATCTTATACGGGTGTAAAACGTAGGAGCGTATCTGGCTGCCCCAGCCGGCGTCCACGTCTTCCCCCTTTAAGGCGGCCATTTCTGCTTCTTGTTTGCGCCGTTCTAACTCAAACAACTGCGCTTTCAAAATTTTCATGGCGACATCCATGTTTTGCGTCAGGGAGCGTTGATTTTGGCAGGAGACGACGATGCCGGTGGGGTAGTGGGTGAGGCGCACGGCCGTTTCATTCTTCTGCACGTGCTGTCCACCGGCGCCGCTGGCGCGGAAGCGGTCAATGCGCAAATCCTTCTCGTCTACCTCAATTTCAATATCTTCGGCCACGTCCGGCCACAGCTCCACTTTGGCAAACGATGTATGGCGGCGGCTGGAACCATCATACGGTGAAATACGCACCAGCCGATGCACGCCGCGCTCGGATTTGAGACGGCCGTACACATAATCTCCCTTAAACGACATCAAACAGCTCTTAATCCCCGCCTCGTCTCCGGCGCTAAAGTCCAGAATTTCCACCGTAAATTTATGCGCTTCAGCCCAGCGAATAAACATCCGCTGCAACATCTGCGCCCAATCTTGCGCTTCTGTGCCCCCGGCCCCGGCGTGGATGGCTAAAATGGCGTCTTCCTGATCATACTCCCCGGCAAACAGCGTCTTGAATTCCAGGTCATCCACTTCTTGTTGCAGCGTTTCCACTTCGCGCGCCAATTCAGCATACAAGTCGTCATCCTCTAACTCGGCCAATTCCAACGTGTCCGCCAGGTGTTTGCTTAAACCCTCCCACACGCCCACCTGCCCGCGCAGGCGGGTCAGGTCACGCATCACCGCTTGCGCGGTTTGCGAATTGTTCCAAAAGTCGGGAGCGGCCGTTATTTTTTCTAATTCCGCGATCTTGACCTGCTTGTCGGCTACGTCAAAGCCGCCTCCGCAAATGGCCCACCGTTTCTGTTAATGTTTCTAGTTGTGTAATGAGTTCATCCATAATGGTCACCTCGTAAAATGTCTATTAGCTCTCCGCAAACAATCCCTCTATAAACTGGTCTGGGTCAAACGTCGCCAGGTCTTGAATCTTCTCGCCTGTGCCAATGAAGCGCACCGGCAGCCCCAACTCGCGGTAAATGGCAAAGACCATGCCCCCCTTGGCCGTGCTGTCCAGTTTTGTCAGTACCACGCCGGTCACGTTCACCGATTCCTTAAACTTTTGCGCCTGTGTTAACGCATTTTGCCCGGTAGGCGCATCCAGCACTAACAGGACCTCATGGGGCGCCGCGTGGACGCTTTTCTTGCAGACGCCATACACCTTTTCCAGCTCTTTCATCAGATTGTACTTGGTATGTAGACGGCCGGCCGTATCAATAATCAAAAAGTCATAACCGCGCGCGCGGCTGGCGCGGATGCCATCATAGGCCACCGCGCCGGGGTCGCCGTTGGGCTGCCCGGCGATCACCGGCACATCCGCGCGTTCGCCCCAAATTTGCAACTGGTCAATGGCCGCGGCGCGGAATGTATCGGCCGCCGCCAGCATCACCTTTTTCCCGTTCTGTTGGTAATGGTGCGCCAGCTTGCCAATGCTCGTCGTTTTGCCGGAGCCATTGACGCCGACGATCATCACCACCGTCAGCAAACGCGGCTCCTCCAACTGAAAGACCTGAGACGTTACCAAAATAGCCCGTAATTCTTGCTTCAAGGCGTCAACCAATTGGTCGGCGCGAAACAACCCATCGCGGACCACGCGCGCGCGCAGCGCATCCACCAGTTCCAACGTGGTCGGCACGCCCACGTCCGCTTGAATCAGCAGCGCCTCTAAATCTTCCCAGGTTTCATCGGTGATCTCACCCATCCCCAGGACGCTGACGATTTGCCCAAATACAGATTGTCTGGTGCGTTTTAATGAATCACGAATACTCTTGAACAAAGTGTGTCTCCTGGATAGTTACGCTATTTTGGCATGGTTCAAAAAGCAGAAGTTGTCCTTTACAAAATTGAACCACGCCCTGTTTTTTAGGAACGCGGATTAAATAAGTTACGCTGATTGACTGATAAATCTCATCTTCGCGGTGACGACAGCGA
>JACSRF010000657.1 GCA_014879875.1 Anaerolinea sp. | reverse complement strand
GAAGCATCCCGTTCACCTGACTAAACCGTAGGGATTCTTCGCTCCGAAGACTCCGCTCAGAATGACAATACGCGGGCTAATTTGTAAAGGACAGATTCAGCTTTTTGAACCATGCCCGAATTGCCACCGATTACCGAAAACCGAAAACCGATTACCGATTACCGACAAGGGGTTTCTTATGACAGAGATTATCCTGGCTCCGTCCATTCTCTCGGCTGACTTTGCGCGGCTGGGGGAGCAGGTGGCCGAGGCGGTGGACGCCGGGGCGCGTTATATTCATGTGGATGTGATGGACGGCCGTTTTGTGCCGAATATCACCATTGGGCCGCTGATTGTGGAGGCGTTACGGCCGTTGGTCCGCGCCAAAGGGGCGGTGCTGGACGTACACCTGATGATCGCCGACCCGGACCGTTACCTGGCCGACTTCGCGCGCGCCGGGGCAGACATCATCACCGTACACGTGGAGGCGACGCCCCATTTGCACCGCGCCGTGCAGGCGATTCACGAACTGGGGGTGAAGGCGGGAGTGACGTTGAACCCGGCGACGCCGTTGGTGGCGTTGGAGGAGATTTTGCCAGACGTAGAGCTGGTATTGATCATGTCGGTGAACCCCGGTTTTGGCGGACAAAGCTATATCCCGTCGAGCACGGCTAAAATTCGCCGGCTGCGGGGGATGTTGGACGCCATCGGTTCGACGGCCGATCTAGAAGTAGACGGCGGTATTAAACCGACCAACGCGGCTGAGTTGGTCGCTGCCGGGGCGACTGTGCTGGTGGCGGGCAGCGCCATTTTTAACCGACAGCGGTCGGTGGCGGCGAATGTGGCCGCTTTTCGGGAAGCGATCGGCGGTGGGGTTTAGTACCTTTCCAATGAGGTGTTTGCATGATGTACAAGAATTTTTAACACAAAGAGACAAAGACACAAAGGGTTTTCTTTTTCTTTGTTTCTTTCTATCTTTGTGTCTTTGCGTTAAATTCTTTTCTGGCCTGTCCAGGTTAGGGGATTAAGGGATGTAAAAAAACCCCTAATCCCCGTCCTCTTATAAGGAGTTGGTCTGGTATACGATGACAATCAAAGCCTTGATTTTTGATGTAGATGGCACGATTGCCAATACGGAGCATCAGGGGCATTTGCCTGCTTGTAATGAGGCGTTTGCCACGTTGGGCTACCCGATTCAGTGGACGTGGGAAGCGTTTAAGGGGATGCAGGGGATTGCGGGCAATGCGCAGCGGATGCGGTTGTCGTTGCAGGCGTGGAATCCGGCGCTGTCGGATGGGGAGTTGGAGACGGCCGTTGACCAACTCATCACCCTGAAAAAACAATTCTACATTGAGAAATACCTGCCCGATTTGCCCCTGCGCGATGGGGTGGTGGCGATCATGGAGCAGGCGTTGGCGCGCGGGGTGCGCCTGGCGGTGGTTTCGATGTCCTATGAGGCGCAGGTGAATGCGCTGCTGGCGCGCCATTTGCCGCACATTTACCCCCATTTACGGCCGATTTTGGGCAAGGAAAGCGGCCCGAAAACGGCCCCGGACTCCCCTTTGTACCGGCGTTGTTTGCAGGAGTTGGGAACGGCCGTGCAGGAAACGTTGGTGATTGAAGATTCGCAAGAAGGGTTTGAGGCGGCGAAACGAGTCGGGCTGCCTTGCGCGGTGATTTACAATGATTACACCTTTGGCAAGGCGTTCGCCGGGGCGGCATTGGTGGCGCGCAGCCTGGCTTATTTTACGCTAGAGCAGTTAGAGGTGTTGTGTTTGCCGCAGATGTAGCGCCAGGTTCGGCGCAGCGCCTGCCCCAACAGAGTTTCATCATCACCTATCTTGAGTTGGATGTTGCGGTGAACGTGTCCACCTACCATTTACCGTCCATATAAGCAGGCTCCCTTTACCTGACGTCATTAACCCACACTTAAGGCCAAATTAATGGATTATCATATCTCCTTTCCTTTCACCGACCCGGTTCTTATTTTTGCCACCATCATGGTGATTATGTTGGTTGTGCCGCTGTTGTTTGAACGGTTGCAAATCCCCACGATCATTGGCCTGATTTTGTCCGGCGTTTTTTTAGGGCCACACGGTTTGGGTGTTCTGGAACGGAATGATACGATGATTTTGTTGGGTACCATTGGGCTGCTCTACATCATGTTTGTTGCCGGTCTGGAAATTGACCTGAATGAGTTTAGCAAAAGCCGTGACCGCAGTTTCGTTTTTGGGGCGCTTACCTTCATACTGCCCCAGGGGATCGGTACGCTGGTGGCGATCTATTTGCTTGACTTTAGCTGGCCGGCCGCGATTTTATTAGCCAGTATGTTCGCTTCACATACTTTATTGACCTACCCGACGGTCAGCCGCATGGGCTTAGCCAAAAGAAACGCCGTGACCATTACGGTTGGCGGCACAATTATTACGGATACGGCCGCTTTGCTGGTGCTGGCCGTGATTGCTGGCGCCACGGTGGGCGATCTAACCATGACCTTCTGGTTGATATTGGGCATTTCCCTGACCATATACACCTTCCTCATGTTTTGGGGTATCCCGAAAATCGGCCGCTGGTTTTTTCGCGTCTCTAATGGGGGTGGCGTGCCAGAATTCCTCTTCGTGCTGGCCGTCGTCTTCATTGCCGCCTTCTTTGCCGAGTTAGCCGGCGTGGAACACATCATTGGCGCGTTCATTGCCGGCCTCACGCTGAACCGCCTGATCCCTGAGCACAGCGCCCTCATGAACCGGCTGGAGTTTGTCGGCAATGCCCTGTTTATCCCCTTTTTCTTGATCTCCGTTGGGATGCTGGTTGATTTGCGGGTGCTGTTTAATGGCCTGGAGGCATGGCTGGTGTCAATTACCATGGTTGCCACCGTTTCCGTTACCAAATACCTGGCCGCCCTGTTCACACAAAAGTTATTCGGCTACTCGCGTGATGAGCGCAACCTGATCTTTGGCTTGAGCGTTCCCCAGGCGGCGGCAACGTTGGCGGCCGTTTTAATCGGGTATGAGATTGGTCTGTTTGGCGACGACGTTTTGAACGGAACCATTATGATGATTCTCGTCACCTGCTTTGTCGGCTCCTACTTCACCGAAAAAGCGGTGCGCAATATTGTGCTGGCGCAAGGAGAGAATGTGCTAGAAAAGGCGGATACGCCACAGCGCATCGTCGTGCCGATTGCGAATCCAGCCACAATTGGGGCGCTGATCAACGTCGCTACACTGATCCGCGACGCCCATTCTCAAGAGCCGGTGCGGGCGCTGTCGGTACTCAGCGAGTCGCCCAACGTAGAGGCGCAACTGGTGCAGAATGAGAAAAAATTGGCCTTAGCCACCAAAGAAGCGGCAGCGGCTGCTGTTCCGGTACGCATCGTCAACCGTTTGGATATGAGTCCGGCGCAGGGGATTATCCGTGCTATGACCGAACTGCGCGCTACGCACCTGGTGATTGGCTGGAACGGGAAGATTACAACCCAAGACCGCATCTTTGGTTCGATCTTGGATCGCGTCATTGGCAGTAGTAAACAACTTGTCCTGGTTTGTAAGTTGGAGCATCCTTTACACACCATGCAGCGTATTTTGTTGGTGCTGCCACCCAATGCGGAACACGAACCAGGTTTTCTCACCCTGGCCCATACGGTGAAACACCTGGCGCAGCAAATGGGGGTCAAAATATGGGTGATATCGGCCACCAAAGGGGCGTCGGCGCTGTCGCGCCTGGTGGAGGAAACCACGCCAACCGTTGACGTGAAATATGAGACTTATCAGGATTTAGCTGAGGTAAGCAACTATCGGGATAACATCACCGCAGATGATCTGGTTGTGTTGATGAGCGCCCGTCGTGGTATGATTTCCTGGCAGCCGCTTTTGGATGGGCTGCCGCGTGAATTAGCCCAAAGCCTGCCCCAACAGAGTTTCATCATCACCTATC
>JACSRF010000161.1 GCA_014879875.1 Anaerolinea sp. | reverse complement strand
AGATGTGTATAAGAGACAGGTAACGATTTAGCCAGGGATAGCGGTCTATTTGCATGGCCCGTTATCTGGTTGTGGGGACTGCATTCCGCTCAGGGATGCGGTCCCCCAATGAGGAGAACAAAGTCATGTTTCGCCGGGTATCTTTTTATTCTGGCGCCCGTTTGTTTGGCGCCGTTATGTTGTTTGTGCTGCTGCACAGCGCGGCAGCCTCTCATTTTTTGTCGTCAACACAGGGCCAGGCTTTACAAACGGCCGTTGCCCAAGAATCTTCCTCCTCCAACGCCGGCGCCGGCCCGCTCAACTTCTTCGTGGATGATGTATACCTCGATGTGCCGGGCGCCCTGTACAATAACGGCCTATTCATCAACAGCCTGGGCAGCGGCGCCGGGGGCGCCAATGAAAGTATGCTGCAAAGCGTGAGTCTGGGCATGAATTCATTCGGCTTTGGCGCGCAGGCGTCGGCCAACAACCGCGTCGCCGATGATTTCACGGTGACGGGGACCGGGTGGCAGCTTGACAGCGTGTATTTGTATACGTACCAGACCGGTTCGACGACGACGTCGCCGATAACGGCCGTGAACCTGCGTATCTGGAATGGTCCCCCCGGAACTTCTGGCGCGTCAGTGGTGTTTGGCGACACGACCACTAACCGCCTTCTTTCCTCTACCTGGGTACAGGCATACCGGGTGAGCGAAACGTCATCCGGCGATACCTCCCGGCCGATCATGACGGTCGTCGCCGACCTGGGAGGCGTGACCTTGCCGGCCGGCACGTATTGGCTTGATTGGCAGCTAGATGGTTCCGCCTCTTATTCTGGACCCTGGGCGACCCCCCTCACCATGACCGGGCAGAAAATCACCGGCAACGCGCGGCAATATTTGGGGAGTAGTAGTAGTTGGAATTCTGCCGTTGAAGACAGTGGCAGCGGCACGCCGTCGCAAGGCTTTCCTTTTATCCTGGTGGGCGAAGCGGTGACGCCCGCCCACGACCTGTTTACCAGTGCGCCCACCATCACCAGTTTGCCTTACCAACACGTAGACAATACAGCGAACGCCACACGCAGCAGCAATGACCCTACGTTCCCGTGCGGTTCTGGGAATCAAGGTCATCGCTCTGTCTGGTATCGTTTTGCCCCGGCGACAACGATGGATGTGGTTGCTTACACGTACACCAGCAAATATGACACTATGCTGGGGGTATGGACAGGCAGCGCAGGCGCGCTGACCAATGTGGCTTGCAATGATGACGCTGCCAGCCCTGACTGGACTTTGCAAAGCGAAGTTGGGTTTAAGGCGACCGCCGGGATGACGTATTACATTGAGGTCGCCGCGTATGGCTCCACCGGCGCGGGGGGAGAGCTGACGTTCAATTTGCGTCAGGCGGATAAATGGTCGTTTAGTGGCCCACAACGGCCGTCGCCCTCCATCAACGAATTAACCATCGTCACCCAAAACCCGAACACGGTCTTCGCCGCCACCACCGAAGGCGTCTTCAAAAGCACCGACGGCGGCGCGAATTGGAGTCCGAAACGGAACGGTCTCAGCACCTTTGGCGGCCTGGAAGTGACCAATGTCGTCGTGGACCCCGCAAACCCCCAAAACGTCTACATTTCAACATGGGGAGATGGCGTTTACAGAAGCACCGATGGTGGTGAAAACTGGAGCCAGGTTGCGGACCCTCTCGCTTTGCGGCAAGTTGAGATGCTGCCCGCAGGTGTGGAACAGGTTCGCGTAGGCGGGGCGGCCCTCTTCCCCGCGCAAGCACCACAAAACATAACTGTGGACAAACAATCACTCGCCAGCGCCACTAACAAAGAGATGGCAGACGATCTGTTCACCGAACCCCTTATCAGCGGCGATCCACTCGCTCCCGCAGCCCCAGACCCAATAGATTGGACGCCGTCGAGGACCCTGGCGATTCATCCCACCAACGGCAACCGCCTGATTGTCGGCGTCGCCGGCTGGGGGTTCTATATCACCCAAAATGCCAGCGCCGCTACCGTTACCTGGTCTCCCCTCACCATGCCCGGCGCGACCCTGCCGAGCGGCCGTGCGGTGTCGTTTGCCCCATCCAACCCGAACATCGCCTACGCCTCCTTTGGGGATTGGGGGGAGAATGGCGGCATCTTCCGCTCCAATGACGGCGGCCTCACCTGGAACATGGTCGCCGGTAACGGCGATGTAACCAGCGTTGTCACCCGCCTGGCCATTGATCCGACCAATCCCAACCGCGTCCTGGCCGCTACCTATGGTCAGGGGGTGATGGTGACGACAAACGGAGGGGACAGTTGGTCGCCCAGCAATACCGGATTAGGCGAGATGTGGCTATACAACCTGGAAATCTCGCCGGTAAACGCGGACATTGTATATGCCGGCGCCGATTTTTGGGTCTGGCAAAGCAGTGATGGCGGGGCCACCTGGAGTATCGCCGATACCGCGTATCCTGACTTTTACAATTGGGCCTTAGCCTTGCATCCGACCAACAGCAGCATCGCCTACGCCGGGTCGCGCCAGCTCTTATTAGAATTCGGTTACTATGGTGGGGGTATCTACAAAACTACCAATGGCGGCGGCACGTTTACGCCGCAGCGCAATGGCCTGGCCGACACCTACGTCCTGGACATCGTTGTAGACCCCAACGATCCGAACATGTTGTATGCCGCTACCTGGGCGTCGGGCATTTATCGCAGCGCCGATGGTGGCGTGACCTGGCAGCAGGCCAATGCCGGTTTATGGCTGCCCTTTGTTTACACGTTAGAAGCTACCCAGGGGCCGTTGGGGACGGTACTTTACGCCGGTACGTTCTACAGCAATCAGGCGATGTTTGTCAGTCATAACCAGGGTATTGGCTGGACCGAACTGCCAGACTCGCTGCCCACTTTTTCTGCTTTCAATGTCTTTGACATTACGTCCAGCGATGGCGGCAGCAACAATCTGGTTGTTGCCACCGGCAATGGCCTGCACGTGACGTATGATGGCGGGCAAACGTGGGCTCCTGGGTTGCTGGGCGGGGTTAGCACGGAGAATATCATTCTCAGTGTGGCGCGTGTGCATGGCATGGCCGGCCGTATGGTGGCCGGGACCTATGGCGATGGCATCTACTACAGCAATAATGATGGCTATGATTGGAGCGCCGCCAGCGGCGAATCTTCGCCGTACATCTTTGGGCTGAGCGCAGCGCCGGGGTCATCTACCGAGGTTTATGCCGCCCACGCGGGCGTCTCGTCCGGCGGACAGGCCATCCAGGGCGTCTCGCGCAGCGCCAATGGGGGAGCGGGTTGGAATCTGGTGACGCGAGGGCTGCCGACCGGCGTTTCTTTCCGTTCGGTGGATCACAGCCCGGAGAGCGACGGTCATGTGTATGGCGGGAGCATTGGGCAAGGGATGTGGGTGCTGCCAGCCGGCAGCGCCAACTGGTTCCCTTTCTCGGCCAACTTTACGCCAACGCGAGTACGTACCGTGCAGGCGGGCGTCGTCAACCCCATGCGCGTTTTCGCCAGCACGGATGGGCAGGGGGTGTGGCTCTTCACGCCGGACGAGCAGCCATTCTTTACAGAAACCTTCTTACCGGTGATCAGACGTTAAGGAATGGCACTTCAATAAGTTGGTCAAGATTGGTTCAATCTCCGAAGATTGAACCAATCTACACGCGTTAAAACGTGAAGCGTGAAGCGTCTGCCGGGTCCTGTTTCACGCTTCACACTTTTGTGGGGAGGTAACAATGCCTTTAACAAGCGGCCAGACTTTGCAAAACCGGTATCGTGTGGTGAAGCTCATCGGGCAGGGGGGCTTTGGGGCTGTGTACCGCGCCTGGGACACGGCCGTTAACCAACCCATCGCCCTCAAAGAAAACCTGGACACCAGCGCC
>JACSRF010000089.1 GCA_014879875.1 Anaerolinea sp. | reverse complement strand
GGGTCTGGTTTGTAGTAACGACTTTAGTCGTCCAGCGTGGGACCGCTAAAGCGGTTACTACAAACCCAAGATCTTTTTCTTGAAAGCTATATAAACATCGTCGAAAATGACATCAACAGCATTGTTGATGAATTTATCGCAATAGAGGATTCATCGCGCAAAGGTGCGGCTGAGAGGCGGATTGATGAGCTGCGCACCAAATTGGGAACAGGAGATATTCTGCTTTACACCAGAATCTGCCAGGGGAAGCCTTCATGTTACACATTATTTTATTGGGTCAACCGCGCCTTGCGCTGCACAGCCAGGCGCTAAAACTAAATGCGCCGCCCAAGACATTGCCCCTACTAGCCTATTTGCTGCTGCATCGCCGCCAACCCCTTGAGCGCCAACAAGTCGCCTTTACCCTCTGGCCCGACGACCCGGAGCCAACTGCTCGCGCCAACTTGCGCCGCCACCTGCACTGGCTCAACCGCCTGCTGCCGCCAGCCCCTTCACCGACCCAACCCTGGATGCTAACGACCCCTTCCACAATCCAATGGAATCCCCACAGTGACTTCTGGCTGGACGTAGCCGAGTTTGAGAAGCTGGTCACACGTCCGGAAACATTGCCCGACGCCCTCGCCCTCTATGTCGGCCCCCTCTTTGAGACCCTTTACGACGATTGGATATTTTTCGAGCGTGAACGGCTGCAAAACGACTACATCGCCGCGCTTACGCAGTTGATGGAACAGCGGCGCGCCGCCGGCGCCTTCGCCGAAGCGAGCGGTTATGCCCGGCGGCTTTTGCACCTCGATCCCTTCCGCGAGGATACCGTGCGCCAGCTCATTGCCATCCATTACGAAGCGGGCGACCGCGCCGGAGCCATTGCCGAATACCAACGCTTTGCGCGGTCGCTGCGCCAGGAAATGGGCGTGGATCCCATGCCGGAAACCCAGGCGTTGTACGAGATTGTGCTGAGACACGGCCGTTTACCCGGCAGCCACACCTCACCAGCCCTCGCCGAAACAGATGAACGCGTCATCACCCTGCTGCCTTTTGTGGGCCGCAGCAGCGAGATGGCCCACCTGGCCGCCCGCTGGCAGCGCGCCGCCCACGGCCGTGGCGGGCTGCTGCTCATCGGCGGCGAAGCGGGCGTGGGCAAAACCCGCCTGGCCCGCGAACTGGCGCTGTTGGCCGAAAACCAGGGGGCGCGGGTGCTGGTTGGCGGCAGCGCTCAACACAAATCCATCTCCTACCAGGCTGTGGCCGAGGCGCTGCAAGCCGCCCTGCCGCTGCTCGCCAGCCTGGAAGGAGAAACGCTGCGACTGGCGGCGCTGGCCCCGCTGCTGCCCGACCTGCGCGCGCGCCGCAGCCTGCCCACCCTGCCCGCCATCCGGCCCGACCAGGAACAGACGCGCCTGTTCGACGCCGTGGCCGGCTGCCTGGAAAAATTGAGCGAACCACGCCCCCTGCTGCTCATCCTGGAAGATTTACACTGGGCCAGTGAATCTACGCTGGCGCTGGTCGAATTTCTGGCGCGGCGGCTGGCGCAAGCCCCGGTCCTCATCGTCGGCACGTACCGCGAGGAGGAGACGCCGCGCAGCCATCCTTTGGCGGCCATGCGCCGCCGCTTGCAGGCGGAGAAGTTGGTGGAAGGGACGCCGCTGCGCCGGTTGGGGGTAACGGCCGTTGCCCAACTCCTCGCCCAACTCTCTACCCCCGCCCCTGAACTGGCCGCCTCGTTCCACGCCGCCAGCGCCGGGAACCCGCTCTTCCTAAACCTGCTTCTCCAAGAGTGGCGAGAAACCGGTCAGGCCGCCGATGAAACAAATGGACTGCCGGACAGCATTCGCGCCGCCATTGAGCGGCGGTTTACGGCGCTCTCGGCCCCGGCGCGCGCTTACGCCGACGTGGCCGCCATCTTTGGCCCCACTTTCGATCCCGACGCCGTGCGCGAGGTGGGCGGCTGGGGCGAATGCCAGGCGTTGGACGCGCTGGATGAACTGCTGGATCGCCAGTTAGCCTGCGACGCGGCGCCCGGCCGCAACTACCATTTCGCCCATCACCTCATCCAATCCACTCTCTACACGGCCGTACCGCCCGCCAAACGCAAAATCCGCCACCGCCGCACGGCTGAAGTCCTGGAAAGCCTCTATCCTGAGCAGGTACGCGAGATGGCCGCCACGCTGGCCCATCATTATGATCACGGCAGCGAGGCGGGACGCGCCATCGCCCACTATCTGGCGGCGGCGCAAGGGTATACGGCCGTTTACGCCGACGCCGAAGCCCTGATAGCCCTCAACCGCGCCCTGGAACTGGTCGCCGCGCCCACGCCCATCGCGCCGCGCCTGCATTTCGACCTGCTTTTAGTGCGCGAAGGCATCTACCAGCGGCGCAGCCAGCGTGAACAGCAATTGCCCGATTTGCAGCAGTTGGCGGCGCTGCTCCCCCGCCTCGACGACATGGAACTCACCTGTGTGTTCTGGCGGCGTCAGGTTATCTATGATAAAGACATCAATGATTACGCCAGCCAAAAAATCCATCTCGACCACTTCAAGCGCGAGGCGACAGCGCTGGGCAGCCTCTATTGGCAGGCCGAGGTCATCTACGCCGAAGGCGTCTACCTGAAAATATTGGACAAATATCAGACGGCCGCCATCCGGCTGCAAGAAGCGCTGGACGTCTACCGTCAGGCGCAGCGCATCGAAGGGCAGGTGGACTGCTGCTGCCACCTGGCAGAAATATCTATCATCAACCGCCAAAGCGCCGAAGCGGAACTCTGGACGCAGCGCGCCCTGGCGCTGTGCCCGTCGGAACAGCCCACGCCGCAACTTATGTTCATCCTTTGGAGCATGGCGGCCAATGGGTTGATCAGCAAAGATTTGTCTCGCTGTCTGGAGTATGCGTCTCGTCTGCTGACAGCTGCCGAATTAGGGGGCGTTCATCACTGGCAGGCGGCCGCGCATCGTCTGCTGGGCATGGCCTACCAGCGCCAATTTCTCATCGGCGCCGCGCAGCGCAGCCTGAACGCCGCGCTGGACCTGTACCGCCAGATGCAGCACACCAAAGGCGTGGCCATAACGCTGCAAACGATGGGGCACGTGGAGGTATCGCTCGGACGCTACGCCGCCGCATCTCGCCATTATCAGACGGCTTTTGAGTTAGTGGAAAAGCTCAATGATGAAGATGGCATGGCGTCGGAATGCCTTAACCTGGCCTACGCGGCGGCGCTCCAAGCCGATTACGCCGCCGAGGGGGAGTATGCCCGCCGGGCGTTGGTCTATGCCCGCCAGGTGCAAAATCGCCACCTGGAAGGGTTGGCGCTGCAAAATCTGGGCGAAGCGGAACGTGAAGGGGGTGATTTAACGGCCGCACGCCAACACCTGCTGGCCGCGCTGGCCCTCTTAGATGACCCGGCCCTCTTCGAGGAGCGCGCCGGCATATTGGCCGATCTGGCTCTGACCCATTGGAAAGCGGGTGATTTGCCCCTGGCACAGGAAACGGCAGCGGAAATGCTGGCAATTTATTCGCGCATTGAAGGGAATGACGATAATGCCCATCGTTTATTGTGGACGGCCGTGCAAATTTTCCGCGCCGCCAACCAGCCAGAACAGGCCGCCGCTCTGCTGGCCCAGGCTTACGCCGCCTTCCAACACGACCTGGCCGCCATCCCCGACGATGAATCGCGCCGCGCTTTCGCCGCTATGATCCACAATCGCCAGATTGCCGCCGCCTATGAGCGCGATGAGTGGCCTGAGGGAAACGGTGAATGGTGAACAGTGAACGGTGAACGGTGAACGGTAGTTTGTGGCAAGAAAAAAGCCTGGCCTCTACAGATTGGACTTTTGACAATTAGTTTTACATACGGCGTTTACCCGACCGCTGTGGTTAGTCGTCATGGGGCAACGACGCGCCGAGGTCAGCTTATTGGCCG
>JACSRF010000400.1 GCA_014879875.1 Anaerolinea sp. | reverse complement strand
AGTTCGGCCGTTTCCTCATCGCGCAAATAGAGCAGTTCCGAGGGGATGTCGCTCACCGGATCGTTGCGCCAGGCGGTGAGCCGGTTTTCGCCGCTGTTCACTGCCCAGGTGTAGCCGCCGCCCGTTTCGGACACCAGAAAGCCGACGGTCTCATTGGCGATGACGTTGATCCAGGGGGCGGGGGTCGTCGCGCCCGGTGGCAGGTAAATCTGGTATTCCTGGCCGTCGGCGCTAAATCCGCCCAGGCCATTGTCGAACTGCCAGTCGGTGGGGCGGGGCAGCGGTGGCATCGCTGGCGGCAAATCGGCGGAACTTTGCATGGCGGTAAAGGCGGGCAGCGGGATGGGTTGGGCGAGTAAATTCGCCAACTGCCGCGCCAATGTCCCTTCTGAGCCGCTCAACAGCGCCCGCGCCGTCGTTCTCAGCAGAATCCGGTCGGCCAGGCTCATCTGATCCTCGCGCAGTACAAAGATGCCGCCGCGCCGGTTCAGCCAATATTCGCTCTGAGTACGATGGATCAGGTGGTAGATGAAGCCCTGCATCTCCTGCCCATAGTTCGACTCTTGCTGGTTGAGGATGACCAGGTCAATCTGCAAATCGCGCCGCCGCCAATAGGCGTGGGCGCGCAGCATCTCCAGCAGCAGTTCCCCGTCCGCTTCCTGATGCAGTTGCACCAGCAAAATAGGGTAGTCGCCGGAAATGCCAAAGGCCCACAAGCCGGGCTGACCCAGGCTGTTGGCGGCCAGAATATCCGCATTGGCGCGGCGGGCCGGGTGGGGATAGAGCAGCAGGGACAACAGCCGCTGCATTTGCTCTAACTGGGGAGAGGTTATCTCCAGCAGGCGCAGCTCTTGTTCGGCCAGGCTGCGGGCGCGGTTAAAGGCGCGGTCCAGCATCAGCCACTGCCGGTAGCGGGCGGCCCAGGCTAACGCCTGGCGGCGGGAGGGGGCGGCCAGGGTGATGAAGGCCAGGCGCGTGGTGGTATGCGGGGCCAGGCTGACGCTCTGGCTGAGGGCCATGACCGGGTCGAGGGTGGCGCCGCTGCTCTGGCTGAGGCCATCCGTGAGGGCAGCGGGATTGCGACTGGTACGGCCGCGCCCCAGGAATTTGGCCCGGTCGCTGTCGTAACCGCGCTCCTGTTGTACGGGCAACCCTTGTGGTTGTCCTTCTGGTTGCCCCAGGGCAGGCGCAAGGGGAAGGGCAGGCGCAAGGGGAAGGGCAGGCACAAGGCCAGCCCCTACGTCAGGGTTGTCGGCGAGCAGCATGTGCAGCAAAAAGAGCGGTTCGTCGTTGGCCGAACGGGGGCGGCGGCGGAAGAGCAGAGCATGGAGGTCGGGCAGATATTCGCTTTCGACGAATAGATTGGCAAACGCGGGATGACGTTGGTCGGCGGCGGCCGGCCCCAGGACAACTTCGGCATAGCTGGTGAGGCGCAGGTGGCGCGGCCGTTCGCTGTCGTTGGTCAGGTTGATTTGGCGAATTTCTACGTCATCTTCAGGGGCAATGGTGATGGTCATTTGCAGGGCAACATGGTGTTCATGGCGACGAAATTCGACCATGTGGGGGTGGAAAAGTAGTTCCTGGTGCGCGGGGCTGGCGGCCGTCGGCTGCATACCGGCCGACCAGAGGTCGCCGTTGTCCAAATCTTGCACGTAGAGCCACTGTCCCCAGTTGTCCAGGGTAGCGTCGGGTCGCCAGCGGGTGAGAGCGACTTCTTTACAACTGCTGTAACCGCCGCCGGCGTTGCTGAGGAGGGTGTGGAAACGGCCGTTTGACAAATAATGGGCCAACGGCAGCGGCGTGTCGGTGGGGACGGGCCAGGGCGGGTAGGTAACGGCCGTTTGCCTTAACCGGCCTGGACTTTCTTCTGGTTGAGACGGCCGTTCGTCGGGCAGCCGCAGCGGCGCCTGCTCTTGCAGCAGCAGTTCCACACTCTGGATGTGGGGGTCGGCGTGGAAACGGGCCACCATCGGGTTGTCGTGCAGAAAATTGACCAGCGCGAGCAAAATCATGCCCTGGTGGTGGGCCATGTAGGAGCGCACAATGGCCGCCGACTGACCCAATTCCAGCCGCGCCGGGGAATAATCGAGCGCTTCATAGAAGCCATAGCGCCCCATCATGCCCAACTCAGTCAGATGGGCCATATTCTGGCTGACCGCTTGCGGTTGAAACGGCAGCGCCAGGATCGAGGCGTAAGGCGTGATCACCAGATCGTCGGCCAACCCCCGCTTAAAGCCCAGGCCCGGCGCGCCAAAGGCCCGGTATTGATAGTTCTGATTGATGTCAAAGGCGTAAAAACCGGATTCAGAAATGCCCCAGGGAATTTCATGAGCCTGGCCGTAGGCTATCTGGTGGGCGACGATGTGGCTGTAACTGTGGTTGAGGAATGTGCCTTCATAACTGCGCATCAACAGGGGCGGCATCAGGTACTCAAACATCGTGCCGCTCCAGGAGAGCAGGGTTAGTCCTCCTTTGACCTGGGTCAAGGGGCGGCCTAAATGGAGCCAATGACTTTGGGGAACCTGGCTTTGGGCGATGGCGATCAGGCTGGCGATGCGTGATTCGGAGGCTAACAGGTCGTAGTAATTGGGGTCTAAACGGCCGGTCGCCAGGTTGTAGCCGATGTGGAAAATTTGGCGTTGGCGATTAAAGAGAAAACCGAAGTCCATGTCTGAGGCGGTGTTGTTGGCCTGGCGGGCCAGTTCTTCACAACTCATCAGGAGCGGCGTAATCAGCAGGCGGGTGGCGGGCAGAGCGGCGGCCAGTTGGCTGCACCAGTCGCGGACGTCGGCGGCTGTGTCGGCTGGCAGTAAATCCCGTAGTTCGGTCAGGGCGGTTTGCCCGGCCGTACACAGGTCGGCTATCTCGTCGAGCCGGGGAGTGAGGGGTAAGGCGGCCAGCAAGTTTTGCCAGGCGGACTGGATGGCCGGGTCGGCGGCCTGGGTGAAAAAAGAGGGCGGTTGGCTGAAGGGCAGCGCCCAGGGGAGCAGGTTGCTTAACTCGCGCTGCATTCCTTGTAAATGGTGGCTGATGCGGTCAGCGTAGACGCGCCAGGTATGGATTTTGGGGGCCTCAATGGCGTCGTCAGTCTCAACCAGGGCCATGAGGTGTGCGGACAGGGCGGGTTGTTCGTGGGTGAGCAGGTGCAGCAATAATCCGGCCCATTGGTCTGGCTGATGCTGCACGGCCAGGATTTGTTGGCGCAGGTGGGCCAGGTGTTGCCGCACGGCCGTTTCCATCCCCTCGCCATCTAACGCTTCGCCTAAAACGGCCAGCGCATCCAACAAGCCCTGCCACTCCCGCCAGCGCCAGGCGGGCTGCTGTGGCAGCGTCAGGAGACCTTGTTTGAGGGTCAGCAAACAGCCGGCCAGATTGCCGCTGTCCACCGTGGAGACATAACTGGGCGGCAGCGGGGCCAGGGTGCGGGTGTCTATCCAGTTCAGGAAATGTCCGCGATACCGGTCTAATCTGTTTAGGGTGTCGAAGGTGGAACGCAGGCGCAGGGTGAGCGTGAGCGGACTGATATAGCCCAGGTCGTAGGCCCCCAAAACGGACAGAAGGTACAGCCCGATGTTGGTGGGGGAGGTGCGGTGGGCGACCACGCCGCGCGGCGATTCCTGGAAATGGTCGGGCGGCAGCCAGTTGTCGTCGGGGCCGACAAATTCTTCAAAGAAGAGCCAGGTGCGGCGGGCCAGGGTGTGCAGTTGTTGGCGTTGGTCGGGTAGGAGGGGGGGGATGGAACGGCCGTTTGGCCGGCTGATCCATTGGGCAATTTGCGGGCCGATGGCCCAGGCGAACAGCAGCGGCAGGGCAATGGGCAGCGCCGTTGGATTGACCCAGTAAACCAGCCCGGCTAAGATGAAGGCGAACAGGATTGAAGGGAACAATTGGCGAGAAACGGCCGTTTGCTCTGTCTCCTTACCAAACCGGCGCTCGATGGAGGCGGCGGTGGTCCATTGCAGCAAATTGCGCCGGGAGACGAGCAATCGCCAGAGGGTAGCGCCAATCGCGGCGACGGTCAGCAGGCTTTCGTAGGGTAGAAAAGCTAAAAACAGCAGCCAGCGAATGGTGGTGTCGCGTAACGGCCGTATCACTTCCGCCCAGGACGCCCCGCCGAACGCTTGCAAAACAGCGGCGACAATCGTGGTCAGCAGTGGGACGGCCGAGGTGAGCAGCCCCAGCAGCGTCCAGACCCACGCCGAACCGGGCAACCAGAGCCAGGCAGCGACAAAGAGCAGCAAGAGGGCCGGGGCCAGCAGGCTGCGGCGCAAATTATCAGCAATTTTCCAGCGCCCCATCACCGACAAATCGTTGTGACTGTACCGTTTGCCGGGCTGGTCGGGGGGTAGGTCTACGGGAACCCAGGGCAGCAGCCAGGGCAAAAGCTGCCAATCGCCGCGCACCCAGCGTTGGGCGCGGCGGGCGCTGGTGAAATAGTTGGCGGGATACTGCTCGTACAACACGATGTCTGTCGCCAATCCCGCCCGACCATAAATCCCTTCAAACAAGTCATGACTGAGCAGGGTGTTTTCCGGGATGCGGCCGGCCAGGCTGCGCTCAAAGGCGTCCAGGTGGTAAATGCCTTTGCCGACGTAGCTGCCTTCGCCAAATAAATCCTGGTACACGTCGGAAACGGCCAGGGTGTACAGGTCCAGGCCGCTGTCCCCGGCAAAGATGCGGGTGAAAAAAGAGCGGTTGGCGCTGGTGGACTGGATTTCGGTGCGCGGCTGGAGGATGGTGTAACCGGCAGCCACTTTACCGCTGCGTGGATCGAATTGGGCCTGGTTCAGCGGATGGGCCAGCGCGCCGATCAGCCGGTTGGCGCCTTCACGGGGCATGATGGTGTCGGCGTCCAGGGTGATGATATATTGAATCTGGGGCAGGATGTCTAAGTTGCCGACCTGCACGGTGTAGGAGGTCTGGCTGTGACCGCGCAGCAGTTGGTTGAATTCATGCAATTTACCCCGCTTCCGCTCCCAGCCCATCCAGGCGTTTTCGCGGGGGTTCCATTGGCTGTGGCGGTGAAAAAGATAAAAAGGTTGGCCGGCGTACCGTTGGTTCAAGGCTTCGATACCGGTTTGGGTTTGGCTAAGGAGAAGCGAATTGGGAGCGGGCGAAGCGTCCGTCGTCGTATCGGCAAAATCAGTCAACAGGGCGAAGGAAAGATGGGGATCGGGGTTACGCAGGTAGTGCATCTCCAGTTGTTTGAGCAAAGAGTCCACTTCGGCGGAGTGGGTGAGCAGCGTGGGGATAACCACCATTGTACGGCATTCGGCCGGTACGCCATTTTGCAGAAAGTCTAGTTTGGGCAAGACGCGGGGCGAGACGAGGTGGGTGACGAGCCAGTTGACCAGGGTGACGGCGATGGAGATGGCCGGGATGAGGGTGAAGAAAACGGCCGTCGCCACCTGCCACCCCGTCCCATTCCTGAGGGCGTAAACGATAAAGGGCAGCGCCACAACGAGGGCCAACAAGGCGAGACTGCCCAGATAAAGGGGGGTGGTGAAGGGGGCAAGCTTGCGCTGCCAACGGGAGGGTCCCTGTGGCTGATAGCCGGTTTCCTGTTCCAGTTGGGTCAAGCCATCGGCCAGCAGGTAGTAGCCGACGTGGTGGGTGGGGGAAGCGGTGTTCCCGTTGATGCTTTGCGCGCGATGGGAGAGGGAAACGGCCGTTTGCGCCACTACCGCTTCGTTTTGATCAGTCGCCCGCGCCACGCGCTCGACCACTTTACGATACCTGTCGCGGGTGTCAAAATCCATGCAAGCATACACGCCGGCCGGGTCCTGGCGCAAAATTTGCTCCACCTGGCTGATGCGCTCAAAAAAGATGAGCCAATCTTCACCGGCCAATAAGCGCAGGCTGGGGATACAGTTGGCGACCACGTCGGTGTCGCTGATGGTGTGGCTGTATTGCAAGGCTGCGGGCAGCGTCTCGCCATCAGGCTTGAGGTTGGCTAAACGGCCAACAGCCTGGGTCATGCTTTCCAACAACGCCAGACGCAGCATAATCGGCAGCGCCCACAATTCCCCCATCGTCAACGGTGTTACGGCCTGATACGCCCAGATAAATTTGTGAATGCGCTCCAGGTCGAGTTGGCACGTTTCGGCAATCAAAAGCTGGCGGGCCAGGTCGTAAACGCGAGGGTAATCTTGCAGGGGTCCGCTTGCGGTGAGTCGGGGTAAATTCCGGTAAAAGGCGGGCGACAAATCTTCTTTAATCTGGCGCTGGGTTTGCTCCACCACGTAGAAGTTGTCCAGCAGCCATTCGGCGGCATAGGAAAAGGCCATCGCTTCGGCGGTGCTGTTGCGAAACGTTTGATATCCTTTCTGCAGCAGTTTGGCCTGTTGGGGCAGCCGTTGCAGCAGGTGCTGCGCCCGCGGCGCATAGAGAATGGTTTGATGCTCGGCCGCCAGGCGGCGGGCAGTCCGTTCTAGTCGGCTGAAAACCTCTGTGGGCGCAGGTTGGGTTGGTGCAGGGGAGAAGGCCTCAATGGGCGTAGTTGGCGTTGGCAAAGGTCTGCCCTCCCATAGCCTGCCCCGATGATCGGGAGGCGCTTCCGGCCGTCAGTGATCCGGTTTTAGGGGATGACATATCCTGCATAATGAGCAGCGGGACGAGGCCGTAGGTGATGAAGTTGGTGGCGACGTTGCCATACGGCCGTTGGCTGCCACCGGAATGCCCATGGGCGCTCAGGATCAGTAAATCCACTTTTTCCTGTTCAATCAGGTCATGCAAGGAAGTGATGACGTTGTCACTCACCAGTAAACGAGTTTTGGTTTCTGGCGGTAGACGTTGTTGTAGTTGTTCCAGGTAGTGGGTGGCGGCGGCCAGGTTGCGCCCGGTGATTTTCTCCCTCAGGGCGGTGTCTTCGGCGGTGGGGGAATGGCGGGAGACCATTTCCGGCCGGGCGATGATATGAGCCAGCAGCAGTTCAGCCTGGTGATACTGGGCCAGGCGGGTGGCAATCGGCAAGACGCTTTCGGCGCGCAGTGAACCATCGAGGGGGAGAAGGATACGGCCGTAGCCCATTTCATCGGGCTGATTCCCCGTCGGCCACTCTGCCCGCACCAGCATGATAGATTTGCCAATCTGCCAGATAACCTTTTGCGCTACACCACTCTGGCTCTGGTTGCTGAGTACAACCAGGTCTACGTCGTGATCGTGGGCATATTCCACCACTCGTTCGGCGGGTGGGCCTTCCAACAGCACATTGGTAATAGCCAGGTTGCTTTGCTGCCACTGCCGGCTCATCTGATCCATATAAGATTGGGCTTCTACCTTGCGCAGGTACCAGTTTAGCGGGTCCACCTGGGGCGAACGGCCGCTGTTCCCCTGTTCCACCACATGGAGCAGCAAAAGTTGCGCCCCCACAGCCTGGGCGATGGCTTTGGCGTGAGGCAGCACACACTCCGCCAGGGCAGACCCCTCTAGTGGTACAAGAATTTGGTCCAGCATAACGCTCCTTTGAAAATAGGACACAGAGTTCACAGAGAAGACACAGAGAACACGGAGAGATCAGAGAGAAAAAAATTTGTGGTGAGCTGCTCAACGCGGTTGAGCGTAGCCGAACCATCCGTGTCCTGCCATATCCCTGTCACATTTTCATTCATTTGTTGGCGTCGCACAGCGGCGTGGTGTCTCCTTTAAAAATGTAGGGCGATCTGGCAAATTGCCCAGAGAACGATTTGCCAGATCGTTTTACAATTTGCAACGCACCTTGGACGATGCGCAACAGCTTGTTGTAATTTAGTCTATGTCTCGAGAATTCCAGGGTTTTCCTTTTTCTCCTTCTTGTCTTTTTTCGCTTGCTTCTTTTCTTTTGTTGTTTTGGCCGGTTTTTTCTTGTCTTTCTTTTTGTTGTTCTGATCCTTACTCATTGATTTTTTCTCCTTCAATAACATAACAGCCTGCCCTGGATAGGTGGTCTTCCACCAGCGTTCCAGGCTTTACATGGTGTAGAAGCCACCGGATGATCCAGTCTCCACCCGCGGCAAATGTGTAGATGATGCCGAATTTGTGAGTCATTTTAACTGGCCTGAATTGGCAGAACGCAGCCTCGAGGACTGTGCCCCGCCACGCCCACGAAACAAAAAAGTCAACGCAAACCCCGCCAGAAATCCGCCGATGTGCGCCATGTAAGCCACGCCACCTGTGTCGGCTGTGTTGGCAATGGAACCAACGCCGCTAAAAAACTGGAGAACGATCCAAAGGCCAATGACGATCAGCGCGGGCGCCTGAACGATGCGCTGCCCCTGCAATACTTTGATCTTTCCCTGGGGAAACAGCAAAATGTAAGCGCCGAGTACCCCGGCAACCGCCCCCGATGCGCCTAAATTGGGTATGGTTGATTCGAGGCTAAAGGCTAATTGAGCGAAAGTGGCGGCCAGACCACAAACTAAGTAGAAAATGATGAACTTGACATGCCCGAAACGGTCTTCTACATTGTCGCCGAAGATCCATAAGTAGAGCATGTTGCCACCCAGATGAAGCCATCCGGCGTGCATGAACATGGCTGTGAAGAGTGTCAGAGAATCAGTGATGGGGTTAGCCACGAAGCGGGCGGGAACGAAAGCCCATTTTTCGATAAAAGCGTCACCGCCGCTTAGTTCTACAAAGAAAAAGAGAACATTTAGAGCGATCAGGGCATAGGTGACCACCGGCAAACTTTTTCTGTCACTATTATCATCACCGATTGGGAACATAAGATTTATCTCCTTCGCCGCCTACATATTTTTTTGCGCCTCTGCGCCTTGCCGGTGGTCGTCCAGTCGCCCAAGCGTGCTTTCCAGGGAACGCATCATCTGTTCGGCCGCGCCCTCAACCGCCTGCTCCCAGGTTGCCGCATCATGGGTCACTGCGGTCGGGGAACGGCCGGCAAGACGGGCCTCCAGCACGCAGCGCATATCATGGGTACCAAATTTGCTGTCGCTGTTCTCGTCGCTCAGGTAGACTTCAACCCGTGTGAGTCGCTCGCTGAAACGCTCTAAGGTTCCCCCCACTATGGCTCTGACCTGGCTGGCCAGATCATCATCGGCTTCAATGTTTCTGTCGGTGTTGACTTGAATTTTCATATTTCTGTTGTCCTTTTAGGCGCAACTCAAATCAATAACGGTAAATAGCGGCCAGGCCCGTCTTCGTCGGCATCCGCTCAGGGGGCATGATGACGACTTCGCCACCCATTTTTAGGGTCAAGGCTGCCAGGTCGTCTAGCGCGTCATCAATTTCCGGGTGGTCCAGGTCGGCCGGGACGACATCGCCGGTAGCCGCATCAATCCGGCCGGGTATTTCACGGCCGGCTTCGAGGAGCAGGGTGGCTACCCGCCCAGCCACGGCCGTTTTCGCCACCTGCGCCAATTGGTCATGACCGAGATTGCGGGACATGGCCTGACCGAACTGCTCGGCCAGGGCGGTTAGTCGGGCCAGATAATGGGGCTCGACGACCTGCCAGGCACGCTGGCGGAGGCCGTCAAGGGGCAGGGCATCCGGGTAGCTGTCAACGCCCCCTTCCAGCAAGAGTGGGTTGCGGCTGACCTGGTGGAACAGATGATGGTGCTCCGGCAAGGCGGCCAGGATCAGCGGTAGGGCCGATGGCTGCGAGTGGCGTTCCAGAATCGCCTGGTCAACGGCGCGGAAGAAACGCTCGGCGTCGCCATCCACCTCGGCCGCTTTGCCGCCGTGGCCGTGGTGCATACCTGGCTGCATTCCCCTCGCGCCGCTGTGTTGCGTTCCAGTGACGCCGCCATAGGAGGCGACGGTGAGGTGCGGGTCGGATAGTTCTTCGCCCAACGCCTCGGTAATCGTGCGCGGTACGCCTGGGGCCAGTTCGATCTCGTCCACGGCGTTGCGGTTGCCCTCGAACAGTTTGATCTCGTGCCGGCTCAGGCCGAGGATTTGGTAGCGATCGGCCGACTGGCGCGCGCGCAGCAGGGGTTTGGTGTGAAAGGTGTCGGCCACGATGGCTAACTCTGCCACGGGCCGTTGCAGCTTGTAAACGCGGAACATATCCTTCGTCCCCAGCGCGGCCAGGCCGTCAAGGGTATGGTTCCAGAAATCGCGGTCATCGGCCAGGGCTAGAAACGGCTCCAGCAGCGGCTGAATCTCATCTGCCGGGTATTTTTGCAGCAGTGATTCTTCCAATTTTTTCACCAGGTTGCCAAAGCGAATCGGGTCTTGCTGGTTTTCTGGATGACGCCGGTGGGTCGTCTGGTAGAGTGAGAGGCAGGGTGGCTTGTAGTCGCCTAATACCTCAGCTATGGCGTTTTTGTCTAATATATCCATTAATTTCTCCTGGTTCCGGCAAAAGGGACGGCGAAATGTGGTCGCCGAACAGCGCGGACTTATCTATGCCAGGGTGCTTCGGGAACGCCATGCAGGAAGGCCACAAACACCAACTCTTCATCTTCTGCGCGAATGGCGTGCAGCTCGCCTGTGTCAAAAATCAACGGCCGTTCTCGTCAACGAAAAGTGGTTCAGCATAGGGATCCTTGTCGTGGAAAACCCAGTTGTCGTGTAACGGGATAGCTAACATAAAATAAACTCCTTATGCTTTTGGATCCGGCGTCGGGAACGGCCGTTTTGCCACCTCTAACTATTGATTCGCACTACGTAGACACCAAACAGTAGCGCAGGCTGGCTGTGCGGGAAAGTTACACCACCCCAAGCAGTTGTAAGATGACCAGGATGATGACAATAACGATCAATGTGTGAATCCAATTGCCGGTGCGGAATTTTGGGTTGATGTTCCCGCCCAAAAAGCCGAGCAGCCACAGGATGAATAGAATAACAATGATAGTCCATAACATGAGGTTTCTCCTTTTATCTAATCTATTAGATGAGATTGGTTCAATCTACAAGATTGAACCAATCTCGTTATAAACGGTTCATCAGGAGCCGTTAACGATCGTTTTCCCAGCTTTGACAACAACGGCAAAACGCTCCTTTCCTTCGTCAAGCACATCCTGGCCGCGCTGCTGCAATGCTTCAGTTTGCTCGTGGATGTTGGTCGTGACCTGGTGCGCTTTAGCGCGGACCTGGGCTACCGTGTCATCTACAGCGTCGGTCGTTTGCGTGCGCAAATCCCTGCCTTTCCTCCGGATCTGTTTGCGCGTCTTTTTGCCTGATTGTGGCGCCAACAGCAGCGTTACACCCGCGCCGATCAAACTGCCCAGCAGCAACCCGGCTAAAAACATCAGTCCGGCTAAAAAGTCGCTTAAATTGTTGTCAACTTCATTCTTTTTGTGACCTTTGCCCTTCATTCTCTTGTTTCCTTTTGAAAATGGCGCTGTACACCATCCATTTTCACCTGATTCGTTCCACAACCCAGAACAACAAAGCATCCATACGGAAGATTGGATAAATCTTCTGAGATTTGTCCAATCTAAACGTGTAAATTATTCAAATCTCGTTCCTTAGCGCCAGCTTCGCTTTCTCCCACTGAAAAGCATGACAACTGCCAAGAGAATGATGGCGCCCCCTATAGACACCAGAACGCCTGGCAAACTAAAGTTGTTCTGGTTGATGGTGGGGATACCTAACAGAGGCGTCAGCACCAGACCAGCTACGAATGCCCCCACGATACCCACGAGGATATTGAGGATCAAACCCTGCTGCCCATTTGTGCGCATCACTACGCTGGCCACCCAGCCTACAATAGCGCCAACGATAAGCCATATGATAAAGTTCATCTTGTTCTCTCCTTATAAGAGTGTTTAACTTGCACGGATCAACCATGCAGGTAAATTGATAGTGTGCCTCTTCTCTATCGAGAAAGGGCACATCCCTACGCCAACTAACAAGGTGGAGATACGGCTTTAGTCAAGCTTAGCCGACTCTAGCCGCCGGTTGAATTCCTCTTCAGCGTGTTCTTTGGTGTAGCCATACTTTTGTTGCAACACGCCGATGAGTTGGTCAGCCTTACCACCGACCCGTTCCAGGTCATCGTCGGTGAGTTTGCCCCACCACTCTTTAACCTGACCTCGCATTTCTTTCCACTTGCCTTCAAAAACATCTTTGTTCATTGTGTGATCCTCCTAGATCAACTAGACTCGTTTATTGCTATCAGCGCGTTGGATAGTGGAGCCTGTATGGTTGGTGCTCGCGGCGGCGCTCTTTGTCTGCGACAATGAGGCCGTTTTGTTTGGGGGAGTAATCTTGTAACTATATTGAGCGCATAAATTAATCATACGCCCAACCCTTCCCGGAGACATCAGCCAGTCAGGTAGTATGTTACTCCGCCAGTTGGGGGATAAATAATGGGGATGGGACGATGCGGGAGGCGGGAACGGCCGTTTGCCAATTCTCTACCGTACGCTTTTTAGAAATCGGGTAAATATATTTGCTGTGGCCGGTCTCTGACCACGCCACCTCTAGGCGCAGGCGCGTCATGTATCCCCCAACTGGCGGAACGAAATACTCCCTGACTGGCTGATACCACCACGAAGCGTTAGCTGTATGATTAACTTACATCCCGGTACAAGTTGCAACACTGTCTCTAGAGAAAAAATGCGCGTAGTTCTGTGCGTATGAGGTAACTGTTCAGACCTGACAAGTTTTGATGCTTCAGGATTTCGTGGGGTTTGGCGTGAAACGTGAAGCGTGAAACGTGATGCCTCTCTGGTCACGTTTCACGTTTCACGCATCACGGCTTGTCAACCCCTGAATTCCCAAAAAGCCGGAAGCTTTAAAGGATTTAAAGGAGATAAAATGAAGGAACTCAAGAATTTAACGATTTTGGTCATTTTGACCACACTTCTTATCGTGATAAGCAGCCTCTCACCCGGCGTCCTGGCGGGGCATGATGCAGTTGCCCCCAATTTGGGTACCGCGGCGAGCTTCGTGGCCCTGGCCAGCTCGACATTGACCAATACTGGCCCGGGCCAGTTCATTGGGGACGTGGGTACCAGCCCAGGCACCGAGGTCGTTGGCTTTCCGCCAGGCACGGTCATTAACGGATCGATATACATGGGTGGCCCGGTTCCATTTCTGGCGCAAACTGAAGCCAACAGCGCGTATAACGATATAGCAAACCAGACATGCAATGTTAATTTGACTGGTGCGGATCTCGGTGAAATGACACTCACACCAGGCGTCTATTGTTTCAATACATCGGCTCAGTTGACAGGCGACCTCGTTCTTGATGCCCTGGGCAACCCCGATGCGGTCTGGGTTTTCCAGACAGGGAGCACATTCACTTCCGCATCTGAAGCAACAGTTGCCATAATCAATGGCGGTAAAGCTCTCAACGTGTTCTGGCAGATTGGCAGTTCCGCGACTTTCGGTACAGGCACTCGGTTCATAGGAAATATTCTTGCGCATGAAAGCATCACTTTGAATACCGGTTCAAGTCTGATCGGCAGAGCCTTGGCGCTAAATGGCGCCGTGACGCTGGATACCAACGGCAGTCCTCCTATTACGAATACCCCCTTGTTCTATTTCTCTTATCTGCCAATCACCAGGAATTGATGCCCCGCTGAAGAATGGATGGCTGGCGCTCTATGCTGCCCGGAGCGTCACTTTGCTAAATAAACAATGGAATTTATGTAATCGTTCAAGCGCCCGCGCGTTGAGGGATTACGGGTAGACATACCAAGAGAGATAGAAATGGACAAATCAAAATGGATACGCCCGACCGTTCTCCTATGGGTAGTGTGCGTACTGGTCATGGCCGGTTGCGGTAACGCGGTCAATTCGCAGCCGGATCAAGTAAAGACGACGCCGGATCAAGTAGAGACGACGCCAGATCAAAACCAGGGCGCTCAAGACGTGGAACCATCGAACAACATAGACGGCTGGCTGCAACAGATTCGAGATGGCGCAATAGACAGCTACAACGTGGCCGTTGCTGACGACGCCCACCAATCGTTCCGCTGGGGATTGGGTTATCTGACTTATTACGGCTCGATGGAAACCATTGGCCTGGACAACCTGATCTACAATGCGTTGCGCGCTCACATTCGCTTAGCTACCGGCGAAACAACGGCCGTTAATCTGCCGCCCAATGACAACAATCTTCGCCAAATAGCGGAGGGGATTCAGCTTGATTCGGAGACGCCGCCAGAGAATCAAACCGCGCAAACGCCAGCGATCAGACAGGCCATCCTCAATCGGGTTGTGCCGGACCAGCGAACGCTTTCACCGGACGAAGCGCTGGCCTCAGGTGAAATCATCGGCATCATTGCTATCCCTTCGCCAGATGATCTGGGCGCTAAATACCTGGTCTATACCCAGGAAACGCCCGACGCTGACTTCGTCTTCCTCGGCGTGGTGATGGTCACCGACGCCATTACCCATTCGGGTCCGGGCCGCGAAACGTACAGCTTTCAAGACTGGCAGCAGCTACCCTGGCTGGGCGATGCCGCCGGCCCCTTTTGGCAGCAAATTCCGGCAGGGCTTTCCGGCGATCTGACCAACACGGCCGAGGGGCGGCCCGGCGTCCTGTTCGTCCACGAGGCGCAATACCAGGCAGCCAAATAGTCGCCGTAATCTAGGGTTACACGGAGTTGCACGGAGTTGCACGGAGTTGCACGGAGACTACACGGAGTGACACGGAGATCAGGAGAAATCAAGCACAAACACTCCCCAATCTCTCTGTGAATCTCCGTGTCTCCTCTGTGTAACTGACGACTCAGTGTAACTGCGTAAATCTGCGGACGATTTTCTTGCACACTGCACAAGAAACTGGTTAAGCGGGATTTGGCGGCGCTGCGCCGGTAGTTTCCCCAACAGCCTGCGCTAATTCCAGAGCGGTGAGGAACCCCTCAGCAGCGCCGGTCGTCCCGATTTTGTAAGCAGCAAAGACAGTGGCGTGCCTGATGGCCTGGTATGGGTTCCCTGTGTGCAGATAAACGTGGTTGAAAGCGGAGAATAAGGCATCCCCCGCGCCAATGGTATTGATAACCGGGCGCGTCTTCACGGCCGGAATTCGTTCCACGAAATGATCGTCTTTCACCGCCAACAGCGCCCCCTGGCTGCCCAACCCAATTACAATGAGCGGCACGCCATACCGGTTTTGCAGCCGCTGTACCCACTCTTCTGGCGTGCAAGGCAGCCGCTCATCGCTCATAAACAAAATGTCGGCCGCTGCCATGAAGTCACTGTTATACGGATCGTCCAGGTCGCTGATGGTATGGACGTCGGTAGCAATGGGGACGCCAACTTGCTGCGCGTGTTGTAGAAACGGCCGATTCCAATTCACGTTGCACAAAACAGCCAGGTTACATTGCTTTAGCGCCGCTGCAAATCGTTCCGGCGGATACGCCTGCTCCTGTATGTCTTTCAGGTCTACGTGAATCATGCGCTCCCCTTCCCGGTTGTAGATGATGACCGACTGCGCCGTCTCGCGCAGGCGCGGCAGCACTTCGGCGCGGGGTATGTACGAGGCCGCTAAGGCTTGCTGCACCACGCTGCCCAGCGCATCTGTGCCAATCAGCGATAAAAAGCGCAGGTCGTCGCCCAGTGTCGTCAACGCTTTGGCGACGTTGTACCCCACGCCAGATACGGTACTGCGCACACCCCAAAATGGATAACGCACCGGCGCATACGTCACCGGAAATGCGTCTACCTGCAACGTGGTTTCAATATTGATCAGACCAGAGACCAGAATTTGCGCCATACGTAATCGTCAATCGTCAATCGTCAATCGTCAATCGCCAATCCTACCGACGACGGCTGCCCCCTCCTGAACTACTGCGGCGGGCAGAACCGCTAGAACTGGAACGGCGCGCAGAACTGCTGGAACTGGAACGGCGCGCCGTAGAGGAGGATGAACTGGACGGCCGGCTGCTGCTGGGGCGATGTGAACTGCGCGCGCCAGAACGCTGCGAACTGCGCGACCAGCTATCGGATGACCAGGAAGAGCGGCGGTGGGTTGATGTCCAGGCTGCCTGGCGGCGCTGCTGCGCCCGCGAGATCGCTTCTTTAGCCATGCGCTCGGCTTCATCCGCGTCACGCTGGGCCTGCTGCGCCTGGTTTTTCATCTCTTGCAGTTGTATGCGTGTGGCCGCGGTGACGGTTGGCGCAGCGGGCAGCGTGGCGCGCGCGCGGTTGAGGGCGTGGTCGCCGGCCGCGCCGGCGTCGGGCAGGCGGCACTGCGCCTCGGCGCGCTGGATGGCCTGGGTGGCGCTGCGCACGGCGGCCAGCGCCTCCTCGTGTAACTGCTGGTAGCTTTGTTGGTCGGCCGTCAACTGCGTGTTGGCGGTGGCAGCCAGGGTGGCGGCGGTGGCGATGGCCGTGACGACGACCGTTAACGCCGCAGTCAGGGCGTTATCTTCCAGGTTGCCCAGGTTGGCGTACAGGTGACGCGACTCCTCAACGTTGGTTTGCAAGGATTGCAGCAAGTCGGCGGTGGCGGCGGTGAAAACCTGGGGATCCATGATCTCCGCCTGGGCCATAACGTCAGCGAACGCCATTTCCAATTGGGGGGCATCGGCTGCTAACGCCTGTTGCAGCCGGTTGATCTGCTGCACCTGCGCATCGGCGGTGGCATAGGCGGCGGTGGCTAATTGGCGGGCCGTGGTCTGGCTGCGGACGGCGGCGATATAGTCGCGTTGGGCGGCAAAGGTGTGCGCCTGTGCCAGTTGCGCGGCGGCCTGCGCCAGTTGTCGGTCTACGTCGGGGCTGATTTTGGCGTCTTCGGCGTCGCGGAAACGGGCGGCTTTGTCCAGTTCCGCCTCGGTGATCTGGAGCGCGTCGGGGAGGGTGGCGACGGCCGTTTCCACCTCTACCAACCGGGAGACGACCGCCTGCAACTGCCGCTCGGCCTGCCGCAAACTGGCTCCGGCGGTGACTAACTGCGCTTCGGCGGCCGTCAACTGCTGCGTTTCCATGCTGTTCAGGGCGGCGATGGCGGGTAGTTGTTCCTGCTGTAAGCTGTCCAATGTCTGGCGCAGCGTGGTCAAATCGGCCAGGTCTTGCCAATTGCCTGTCGGGTACGTTTGCAGGGCGTCCCAGGCTGGCGCGGCCGACGCTTCCAGGTAATGCGCCACATCGCCCAGTCGCGTTTGCACGGCCGTCAACGATTCCTGGTTGAACCGGTATAACGTATGCCACGCCTCAGTGTGCTGCCAGGCGCGTTGGCTATCTGTGTCCAGTTCGTCCAGCCAATCATCGGCCGTCAGGTAATCGCCATCGGCAACGGCCGTTTGCATCTGTGCAATGTCCGTTTGAATTTCCGCGCGGTCGCTTTCCAGGTGGGGCGGGCGAAAGCCAGCGGCTAAAATAGCGGCGATGGCTGCTTCGCGCTGGCTGTGTTCCTGGGCGACGTCAATCAAATCTTCGACAATTTCAATATCGCGCAGGCACGCTTCAGCGGCCGCTAAGGCGCGCAGCGCCGCGCCTACCTCCAGGTCATGCTGCGCCGTCGTCAGCCGCTCGCCGATGTGGGCGAGAAGCTGAGTCGGCGTCGAAGCCAGCGCATGCAGGATCGCCTGATACAGCGCGATGAAGATCGGGAACTGGATCAGCAGCGGCAGACATCCTCCCAGCGGGTTGATGCCGGCTTCGCGGTACAGCTTCATCTGTTCCTGAGCCAGCGCTTCACGATCGTTCTTGTATTTCTCCTGGAGTTTTTTCAGTTCCGGCTGGAGCTTCTGCATGGCGGATGACGAACGCATCTGCTGTGCAGTCAGCGGATAGGTCAGCAGCCGGATCAGCACTGTGAAGACTGCGATCGCCAACACCATATCGTTGAAGATCGAGTATAGAAACACCAGCAGTGTCGTGAACGGATTGACGATGAAGTCCATGCAGTGATGCTCCCCAAAAGTCGCCTAGCGACCATAACTCCAGCGTGAGATACCCTCGTTCAACGTAAACGCAGTCAGCAACTGGTCTACTGCCATGGTACTGACCAGCACCAACGGCTCGCCAATCCGAAGCTGATCAGATGGTTCCAGCATGACGAGATCGGACAGGACTTCACCGCGCACTTCCCGGCGCATGATCTCCTGTCCATCCATGCGGTTCAGCCAGTACACATTGCGATCACGCGAACCCACGATGATGCGCGAGTCGGTCACCAGCGGCGTGGCGCGGATACCGCGACCAGCCACCTGGCGCGGTTCCCACACCGGTGTCAGCGTGCCACCATCCAGCGCCAGCGCGTAGACAAAACCGCCCAGATCCGCGGCGTAGAGGATTCCGTCCATAATGGAGGGAGAACCCCACACCCAGTCCCGCGCCGTGTATTCGGCCACAATTTCGCCCTGCTGCGAGACACCATAAATGCGGCGCCCTAATGTGCCCACATACAGGATGCCATCATACAGCACCGGAGCGGAGGCGATAGCGCCATTCAGCCGCAGACGCCAGCGTTCGGCACCGCTGGACGGATCGACCGCATACAGATTGTGATCGAGCGACGCCACATATAACGTGTCATCGATCAGCAGTGGCCGCGCATACACCCCCTGCTGCGTATCGAGGCGCCAGACTTCGGTCCACGATCCATTCGGCTGGCGGTTGAGCGCGATCACGTCGCCGTCGCTCATCGGAATGTAAAGCCGATCCTCGGTGAGCAGCACCGAACCCACCACGTGGCCGGGCAGCGATGTGGTGGAGAGGACGGTACCCGTCTCAGCGCGCACCTCCAGCAGGGTGTTTTCGTAAGCGACCGTCAGGAGCGTATCTTCGTCCAGCACCGTCACCGGGCTGTAGAAGTGCAGCAGCGTATTGGACGTTGAGCGAATTTCCCAGGATGGAATCTGGCCCTGCTGGTTGACAGCGAGGGTGGGTTCGGCGGTTGGCTCAGGAACGGTCGTGGCTTCCGCCGTTGCTTCGGCGGCGGTCTCATCGACGACGGGAACGGACAAGTCCAGCGAGCGGGCCTGATCGAGATTGAGGACGTTCCCGTTGAGGGGATCGAGCATCACGACGCGGTTGTTGTAGGACACCAGAAGGCGAGCCGGGGAACCAACGACACTGACCCCAGCCCAGGACGTTTCAGGAATGGTCGCGCACGCCGAAACCAATCCAAGCACAAGCAGCATGGCAGCAGCAAAGGCTGCCCGGCGATACACATTGACGGACGCAAGCGCCAAAATGAAACTCCTCACTCAGGGGACGGGATCGTAACCGCCGGGATGAAATGGATGACAGCGGCCAATCCGCTTGATGCCCATCCACCCTCCCTTGAAGACGCCATGTTTCTCGATGGCCTGATACATATAGAC
>JACSRF010000391.1 GCA_014879875.1 Anaerolinea sp. | reverse complement strand
CGAACAAGGATGTTCGGACTACAAATTTTCATTCATTCGTGATGCGCCCAGGCGCATGTTGTCTCCTGTGTAAGAATGAGGGAAAAGCCTTGACGATTTATGATTGACGATTTGCGATTTTTGATTGACGATTGACGATTGACAATGCAAAAATCACTGCCACCTTTACGCGCCAACCCCGTTAAGGTTGTATCCCTCCTCCCTCTTTTTCCCTCCTTCTTCCCTCTACCTTCTTCCTTACTTCCTTCTTCCCTTTTCCCCCTCACTCCCACTCAATCGTCCCCGGCGGCTTGGAGGTCACGTCATAGACCACGCGGTTCACGCCGGGCACTTCGTTGACAATGCGGCGGCTGATGTGCGCCAGCAGGTCATAGGGCAGCCGCGCCCAGTCAGCCGTCATAAAATCTTCCGTCGTGACGGCGCGTAAGGCGATGACTTCTTCATAGGTACGGCCGTCGCCCATCACCCCCACACTCTTCACCGGCAGCAGCACGGCAAACGACTGCTGCGTCCCCTGCCGTAACATCTGCGCCCCTCGCAGTTCCTCCACAAAAATCGCATCCGCCGCTCGCAGCCGTTCCAACCGCTCCCAGGTAATCTCCCCCAGGCAGCGAATCGCCAGCCCCGGTCCCGGAAACGGCTGCCGCCAAATGATGTTGTCCGGTAAGCCCAACGCCGTGCCCACGCGCCGCACCTCATCCTTAAACAGCAGCTTCAACGGTTCCACCAATTCAAAATCCATATCTTCCGGCAGCCCGCCCACATTGTGGTGCGTCTTGATCACGTGCGCATCTTTTTTGCCTTTGCCCGCGCTCTCAATCACGTCTGGGTAAATGGTCCCCTGCGCCAAAAAATCAATCTGGCCCAATTTCTTGGCCTCCCGCTCAAAAATGCGCACAAACTTCTCGCCAATGATGCGCCGTTTCTGCTCTGGTTCGGTCACGCCGGCCAGCGCTTCCAGGTACTCCTCAATGGCGTTGACCGCCACCAGCTTCATCCCCTGCTCGCGCTCGAAGGTCTCTACTACCTGTACCGCTTCCCCCTGGCGCAGCAGCCCATGATCCACAAAAATGCAGGTCAATTGCTCGCCAATGGCGCGGTGGATGAGCGCCGCCGCCACCGCCGAATCTACGCCGCCGCTGAGACCTAAGACGACACGGCCGTTACCCACCTGCGCCCGAATCACCGTCACTTCCTCTTCAATAAAACTGGCCGGCGTCCAATCCGCGCCACAGCCACAAATGTGATGCACAAAATTACCCAACAGGCGCGCCCCCTGTGGCGTATGCGCCACTTCCGGGTGGAACTGCACGGCATAATACCCCCGCGCCACATCCGCCGCCGCCGCCAATGGGGAATTCGCCGTATGCGCCAGCGGCTTAAAGCCCGGCGGCAGCGCCTCCACCTTATCGCCGTGACTCATCCAAACCTGCTGTGGATTGGCGATTGATGCTTGACGAACCTGCCCTGAGCCTGTCGCAGGATTGACGATTTCTGCGTCGTCCCCCATTTGCCAGTAGCGGAACAACGGGCTTTCTGGCGTATCCACGCGCAGATCGGCCGGACCATATTCGCGTTGTTGGCTGCGCGCCACCACACCTCCCAGGCGGTGCGCCAACAACTGCATCCCATAACAGACGCCCAATATGGGACGGCCGTTCGCCAGCACATACTCCGGCAGCGTCGGCGCGCCCACGTCATACACACTGTTCGGCCCGCCGCTGAGGATAAACCCACGCGGCTGCAATGCCAACACATCCGCCGCCGGAGCATCCCACGGCAGCAGTTCGCAATACACATTCGCCTCACGCACCCGCCGCGCAATTAACTGCGTGTACTGCGAGCCATAATCCAGGATCACTATCGTATCGTGTGCCATCAGCTTTCCATTTACGATTTACGATTGTGGATTGATGATTTCATCAATCCACAATCGTAAATCGTTAATCCACAACGATTTTGCCTTCGGTCATGTCCGTAATCATCGCTGCGGACACGATTGGCACGCCCCAATGCAGCAAGGCGGCGCGCCCCTCTTCAAATGTCTTTTCGACCACCGCGGCAATGCCCACCAACGTCGCGCCACTGTTCTGCACAATTCGCGCCAGCGCATCAATGGTGCGCCCGCTCGCCAGAAAATCATCCACAATTAAAACCCGATCCCCGGCAAAGAGGAACTCCGGCGACACCATCAGCATCACTTGTCCCCCTTTGGTGTGGCTCGGCGCCTGGTCAACATAGACCGGCTCCTGCATCGTAATCGGCTTATGCTTACGCGCATACACCACCGGTAAATTGCCCATCGCTTTGGCCGTCATCGTCGCCGGAATAATGCCACTGACTTCGGCCGTTAAGATGCGCGTCGGCTGTGTCTGGCGAAAAGCAGCGGCGATATACACCCCCACTTGCTCCATCAACAGCGCATCAATTTGATGATTCAAAAAGCTGTCAATCTTCAAAATCCCGCGCCCCAGATTTTTCCCTTCCTGCAGAATGCGTTCTTTTAATGCGTCCACATCTTCCTACTTTATTGCGTATTGCATATTACGTATTGTCTTCTGAATACGCAATACGTAATACGCAATATATTTCATTGTTGCCTAACCTGGACAAGCCAGAAAAGAATTTAATACAAAGATACAAAGATAGAAAGAGACAAAGAAAAAGAAAACCCTTTGTTTCTTTGTGTTAAAGATTCTTGCTCAACGGGTAAGCATCTGACTTGAAAGGTACTATTATGCGTCACGGACAAGTATGCGAGCAACCTTAATAGATTGCGATTTCTCTCACGAATTCTTGACGGTCAAATTTGACTATTCTATAATCCTTACAGAGCTTTCAAAAAAAATTGAACGTTGTGAACAAGGTGTTTCAAAATGGTAAACCAATTGATTGAACAAGCGCTGTCGGCCATAGATGACTTCATGGAAGAGAATGTGGGCAGTGACATTGAAATCCTGCATGATGCCAGCACGCATATTATGCGATCGGGCGGCAAACGCATCCGTCCACGCATGGTGCTGCTTGCGTACCTGGCGGCGGGGGGGCAAGATATTGATGATGTGGTTGGTCTGGCGGCAGCCGTGGAACTGGTACACACGGCCTCTCTTGTTCACGACGACATCAACGATCACAGCCAGACGCGCCGAGGCAAGCCCACCGTCCACTCAATTTGGGATCGCACCTTTGCCTTACTCACTGGCGATTATATGTTTGCCAAGGTGTATGAGATCATGTCCCCATATGGCAATCCGTACAACGTGATCATGTCACAAGCGGCCGTGCGGTTGGTAGAAGGAGAAACATTGCAAGCGGCCGCCGCTAAAACTGGCGACATGGACCGGGAAACGTATAAGCAAATTATCAGTTTGAAAACAGCCAGCTTGTTTGAAGCGGCCGCGCGCATGGGCGCGCAGTATGCCAGTGATGATGCGGCGCTGGTAGATGATCTGGCTGATTACGCTTATAATCTTGGACTGACGTTCCAGATCGTAGACGATATCTTAGACATTATTGGCGACCCAAACGCATTAGGCAAGCCCATTGGCGCCGATATCACCCAAGGGCGCGGTTTTTTGGCGATTCAAAATGGAGATAAAGTCGGCAATGCCGATGGCGCGGCAACGGCCGTCGCCGCAACGGCCGTCGCTGAAATGGACGCCATGCAATCTATGATGTCCCACTTGCGTAACTCTGGCGCGGTGGGAATTGCCCGTATGCAGGCCCAAGAAATGGCCGCCCGTGCCCGTACCGCCCTGCGGCGCGTCCCTCCGACACACGCCCGCGATGAGCTGGATGATCTCATTGATGCGGTGTTAGACCGAGATCATTAGTGCAGTAATCGGTAATCGGTGATCAGTATTTACCGATTACCGTTCTTCAACCTGAAACCACCCCCCACCCCATTCATCTACGCGATAACGGCCGTTTACCACCACCAC
>JACSRF010000663.1 GCA_014879875.1 Anaerolinea sp. | reverse complement strand
TACCGATTACCGATTACCGATTACCGATTACCGATTACCGATTACCGATTACCGATTACCGATTACCGACTCCCGACGCAAGAGGTATGACGATGAAATATATATGGTTACTTGACGATAGTTTACGTGTAGAAGTCTATTACGATTGCAACGACTGCGACTATTCTGACAACATTTGTGTTTCCTTCCGCGAAGTCGCCGCGCCCAATGAAAAAATCTTCGCGGCGGACGAAACCAACATCTACCTGACCCCCGAACAGGCGAATGAGTTTGCCCTGGCGCTTATCCGCGCTGCAAAACAAAGCATGGGATTGGAAAAGACAGTGAGCAATATGGACGATCCTGAATGAACAGCAAACAAACCTTTTGGGCAGAAGTGGATGCCGACGGCCGTCTCAGCCTCCCCCCTGAAATCGCCCACCAATACGGCCTGACCCCCGGCGCGCGCGCCCGCCTCGACGTGGGCAGCAGCGACATCCGCCTGCACCGCCCTGTCACCCACCTGGCAAAAATTTACATCGAACCCACCAACCGCTGTAACATCGAATGCCGCACCTGTATGCGCAACAATTGGGACGTAGAACTGGGGCAAATGTCGGCGGACACTTTCGCCGCCTTCCTCACCGGGCTGCGCCGCCTGGAACGGCCACCGCTCGTCTTCTTCGGCGGCATTGGCGAGCCGCTGGCCCATCCGCACACCCCAGAGATGATCGCCCAGGTTAAGGCGACCGGGGCCACTGTGGAAATGATCAGCAACGGCACGCTGCTCAACGAAAAGCGGTCGCGCCAGCTCATCGCCGCCGGCCTGGATGCGCTCTGGGTCTCCATTGACGGCGCGCGCCCCGAAAGCTACGCCGACGTGCGCCTGGGGGCCGAACTGCCCAACGTCCTCGCCAACCTCTCCCGCTTCCGCAAACTGCGCCCCCCTTCGCACAAGCCGCAACCGGCCATCGGCATCGCCTTTGTCGCCATGAAGCGCAACATCGCCGACCTGCCGGAAGTGATGGCTATCGGCCGCCGCCTCGGCGCAGCGCGCTTCATGGTCAGCAATCTATTGCCCCACACGGCCGAAATGGTGGATGAGATTTTGTACGAGAACACGCTCAACGACATCACCTACCTGCCGTCGCCCTGGCTGCGTTCGGTGAGCATCCCCAAAATGGAGTTCAACGAATTGACCAGCGGCCCGCTGCTGGCGGCGATGAGCAGCGGCTACAACGTCAGCTTTGCCGGCAGCAACCTGGGCGTCGCCAATGACGTGTGTACCTTTATTGAGAATGGCTCCCTGGCAATTGGCTGGGACGGCCGTATCGCCCCCTGCCCACCTCTCCTCTACAACCACACCGGCTACCTGCGTGGCTACGAACGCGCCTCCCACGCCCACATTCTCGGCAACATCAAAGAGCATGATTTACTGACTCTGTGGCTAGACCCGGAGTACGTTGCCTACCGCGAGCGCGTCCATCGCTTCGCCTTCGCCCCCTGTACCTCCTGCGGCGGCTGCGACGATTCCCACGCCAACGACACCGACTGCTTCGACAGCCCCGCCCCCGCCTGCGGCGGCTGCCTCTGGGCGCAAGCCGTCATCCAGTGCCCGTAAAACAGTAATCGGTGGAAAGCCTTCGCCATCCACCGATCACCAATCACCAATCACCGATTACCGATTACCGATTACCGATTACCGATTACCGATTACCGATTACCGATTACCGGCGCTAATCGCCCACGGCTGCCTGCACCTGTACGGTCTCAACCACCGGCCGTTTCAACAAATAGAGCATCCCGGCGGTAACGGCCGTACCCACCAAAATCGCCACAATATACAGCAGTAAATTGCTCACCGCATTGGGAATGGGCAGCACAAACACGCCACCATGCGGTACGCGCAGCTCCGCGCCAAAGAGCATGGAGAGCGCCCCTGTCATCGCCGACCCCACCATAATCGAGGGAATCACGCGGAACGGGTCGCGCGCGGCAAAGGGAATCGCCCCTTCGGTGATGAAGGAAATGCCCAACACGGCCGCCGCTTTCCCCGCCTCATGCTCATCCGGTGTGAAGCGGTCGCGGAAGAGGAAGGTCGCCAGCGCCAGGCCCAGGGGCGGCGTCATCCCGGCGGCCATCACCGCCGCCATCGGCAAATACACCTGGCTTTCCAGCAGCCCCACCGAGAAGGCATAGGCCGCTTTGTTCACCGGGCCGCCCATATCCAGAGCCATCATCGCGCCCAAGATAATGCCCAAGACGACCTTGCTGCTGCCTTGCATATTCGTCAGCCAGTTGACCATCGCCGTGTTCAAGGCGCTCATCGGCGTCCCCACCACGTAGAACATCAACAACCCGGTGACCAGCGCGCCCAGCAAGGGCAGAATGAGGACCGGCATCAGACCCGCTAACGAAGGCGGCAGCTTAATGGCATTCTTCAACCATGCTACCGTGTACCCGGCGATGAAACCGGCAATGATACCACCCAAGAAACCAGAACCGGTGGAAACGGCAATGACGCCGCCGATCATCCCAGGGGCCAGGCCGGGGCGATCCGCAATCGAAAAGGCGATGAACCCGGCCAAAATGGGAACCATCAAGCCAAAGCCCCCCTGCACGCCCACGGCAAAGATGTTCGCCCAAAACGTTGACCAGCCGGTGGCCGCCATGGCCTCGCCGGTGGCGCTGAGGGCAGCGTCATAGGCATAAATACCGCGCGCGGCAAAGGCCACAGCAATGAGCAGCCCCCCGGCCACCACAAAGGGGATCATGTAGGAGACGCCGGTCATCAGATGCATGTAGGGGCCGGTGCGGCTGGCGGCGCGCTCGGCTTTGGCCTGCTGCACCGAGGCGACGTAATCTTGTTTGGAAGCAGTCCCGGCCGTTTTCACCGTCGCCTGCTCCAGCGCGGCTTTGACCACCGCCTGACCATCGTGGATGGCCGCCTTTGTCGAAGTTTCATAAATGGGCTTCCCGGCAAAGCGGCTCAGGTCTACTTTGGTGTCGGCAGCGATAATCACCAGATCGGCCGCCTGAATGTCGGCGGCGGTCAGGGTGTTTTGCGAGCCAACGGAACCCTGCGTTTCCACTTTGGCGCTGTACCCCAGGGCTTCGGCGCCCCGCTGCACCCCTTCGGCAGCCATAAAGGTGTGGGCAATGCCCGTCGGACAAGAGGTCACGGCTACAATTTTCTTCGTCATTTTTTTCTCCTTCGCAAGACAGTTACCAACTAACAAACTAACAAACTAACAAACTAACAAACTAACCAACTAACGAACCAACAAACTAACTAACCAACAAACTAACGAACCAAAACCTGCGACATCCGCTCTCGCAGCGCCTGCAAGTCAGGCAAATGAGCGCCCACGCGGCTGACAGCTTCCAATGAGAACGCCGTCGCCAGGCGGGCCAGGTCCGGCAGGGGCAGTTGGGCGATGCGCCCGGCAATGAGGCCGGCGACCATGGCGTCCCCCGCGCCAACGGTGCTTTTGACGGGGATTTGGGGCGGAACGGCCGTTACCACCTCAGTTTCCGTCACCAACAATGCCCCCTGCTCCCCTCTGGAAACCACCACCAGTTCAATGCCCATGTCTAACAATTGGCGGGCGGCGGCGATGACGGCCGTTTCCGTCGTCAACGTATCCCCCAAAATCTGCTCCAATTCATGAATATTCGGCTTCGCCAACGTCGGCCCCGCCAGCAGGCCCGCTTGCAGCGCCGCCTGACTCGCATCCAGCGCCACCTGCCGGCCCTGCGCCTTAATCTGTGCGATCAGGTCCGCGTAAATCGTCTCCGGGACCCCCGGCGGCAAATTGCCCGACAACACAAACCAGTCATGCGTCTGCGCCAGGTCGGCTATCGTCTCTTGCAGCTCTTGCAGCGCCAGCTTCGTCGGCGCCAGGCCGCGCATATTGATGTCCGTCGTCTGCTGCTGCGTCTCGTCCACAATCTTGACATTGGTGCGCGTGTACCCAGGCAAATGCACAAAGCGGTCGCCAATCCCCTTCACGGCAAACAACACCTCAAAAATCTGGGCATTGGCGTCTCCCAAAAATCCCGTCGCCGTCACGCCCAGCCCATAATCCACCAGGAACGAGGCCACGTTCACCCCTTTGCCGCCGGCGTCAAACTGCATCGCCTGGGCGCGGTTCACCTGGTTTGCCGCAAAATCGTCTACCCGCACCGTCTGGTCAATGGCCGGGTTCAGCGTCACCGTTACAATTTTGGCGCCGGCTGCTTGTTGTCTGGTCATAATGCCCGTACCTCCGCCGCTGTGCGGCATTGCAGCGCCTGCTGCGCCATCGCCTGCATCTCCGCCAACGACAGGCTGCGAATCTGCGCTTTGATAGCCGGGATACTGGGCACGCTCACACTTAACTCTGAAACTCCCAGTCCCGTTAAAATGATTGCGCCCTTCGGGTCACCGGCCACGCCGCCACAGACGCCCACCCATTTGCCCGCCTTGCTGGCCGCTTTGACAGTCTGGTCAATCATACGCAGCACGGCCGGGTGCAGGGCATCGGTGCGTTTGGCTAACTGCGGGTGCAGCCGGTCCATCGCCAGCACGTATTGGGTCAGGTCATTCGTGCCAATGGAGAAGAAGTCCACTTCCTGGGCGAACTGGTCGGCCAACACGGCCGCCGACGGCACTTCTACCATCATGCCCAATTCAACGACCGGCGCGCCAAGTTCCTGGCGAATGCTTTCGGCCACTTCCCGCGCCTGGGTGAAGTCGCCCAGAGTGGCGACCATGGGGAACATGATTTTCAACGGGCCATAGGCGGCGGCGCGGTAGATGGCGCGCAGCTGCGGCTCGAACAGGTCCGGCCGCGCCAGGCAGAGACGAATGCCGCGAATGCCCAGGAAGGCGTTGTCTTCTTTGGGCAGGTTCAGGTAGGGCACTTCTTTATCGCCGCCGATGTCCAGGGTGCGGATGATGAGGGGACGGCCGTTTAACGCCTGCACCATCGCCCGATACTCCACAAATTGCTCTTCCTCGGTCGGGACGGCTTTGCGCTCCAAGAACAGGAACTCGGTGCGCATCAGCCCGACCCCTTCCGCGCCTGTTTCCACCGCTTTGGCGACGTCGGCGGCGCGGTTGACATTGGCCGCCACTTCGACGCGGTAGCCATCGGTGGTGGTGGCTGCTTCAAAGCGGGTGGCGCTGGCTGTTTCTTGCTGCCTTTGCAGGTCGCGCTGCACACGGCGGGCGGCGCGCACATCCTCATCGCTGGGGTCCAGGTACAGCTTGCCGTGATACCCGTCCAAAATACAAGGGGCGCCATCGGCGACATTCAGGACCAATGGGCCGGCGGCGACGATGGCGGGAATGCCCATCGAACGGGCGATGATGGCCGAATGCGACGTGGGGCCGCCCAATGCCGTCACAAAGCCCAAAATGGAGTCTGGGTCAAGCGCGGCCGTATCCGATGGCGACAAATCTTCGGCTATCAACACGGCCGGGAATTCCGGGGTGACAGGCTTGGGCTGCGGCAGTTCCAAAATATGCCGCAGCACCCGCTGCCCCACGTCGCTCAGGTCTACGGCGCGGCCGGCCAGCACCGGATCATCCAGCTTTTGGATTTGCGCCACGCGCTCGTTGATCTCTTGCTGCCAGGCCCAGGCGGCGCTGCGCCGGTCAAAAATGGTGCGGATGGTGGCCTGGATCAGCGTTGGGTCGTTCAAAAATTCGCTGTGCGCGCGGAAAATGGCCGCTTTGCCGGAACCAAAGCGGGTTTTGACTTCTTCGTACAGGGCGTCCAAGTCTGCCTGGGCCGCGGTCAGCGCGTTTTGGAAGCGGTCTCCCTCAACCAATGGGTCGCCAGGCGTTTCTTCTACAACCAATTTTTGGACGGTGTGCTGGCGCACAACGCCAATTGTCAGGCCATTGGCGGCGGTGATGCCTTCAATGATGGTTCCCACACTGATAGGCTGCCAATCGTGGTCACCGCCCACGGCCGGCGCGGACTCTTCTTCTTCGTCGCCTAAGCCGGCAGCAACGGCCGTTTGCAAAGCCGCCAGTGCCTCCGTTCCATCCGCGCCCTGGGCCGAAATGCGTATTGTCGCGCCGCTCTCCACCCCCAATTGCAGCAGCGACATCATGCTTTTGCCATCGGCCGTTTCCTGCCCATGCCGCACGCGAATCTCCGCCTGAAACTGCCGCGCCAGCTCGACAAAATGGGTGGCCGGCCGCGCGTGCAGGCCCGTTTTGTTCTGCACCACCAGGTCCACGTACTGGTCAAAATCGGGCAAAACGGGGATGGCGGGGGACGGCCGTTCACCGGTCAGCGCTTCGATAATATCCCCGGCATCGTCAGTCTGGTGCAGCCGCGCCACCAACTCCTTGTCCCCCAACACGCGGGTCAGGCGGCGCAGCACCTCAATGTGCTCGTCTGATTTGGCGGCGATCCCGACGGCCAGATGCACCGTCTCGCCGTCGTTCCAGGTGACGCCGCCGGGGATTTGCAGCACGGCAATGCCCGTTTCCTTAATCAGCTCGCGATCCTGGGGCAGACCATGGGGGATGGAAATGCCATTGCCCAGGTAGGTATTTGCCACCTTTTCGCGGCCTAACATGCTGTTGACGTAACCGGGGAGAATATTGTCATTGGCGACCAGGAGCTGCCCCACCAGGCGAATGGCCGCCTCCTTGTTTGCCGGTTGGGCGTTTAGCTGAATCAGATTCTGCGTGAGTTGGATCATGATACCCTCTGTTTAGGAACCGCGTTCCTGTTGAGGAACGCGGTTCCTTTTGTAAACGATTACAGCAATTGTGATTGTAAACGATTACAGAAATGTTGTCAATAGTATCCGAGACAATTGTGTGCTTTTTGTTTTGTTTGTATGGTCACAGAGAGGGATGTGATGCAACCGCCTGGATGTGGCAAGCAAGATGTGTAATCGTTTTCTTAATTTTTTCAAAATTTGATGACATGGGCTGCCTTTTTTGTTACACTGTTGCAAACAATTACGAAAAGCAAAAAGCGGGGAGCGGGCGAACTGGAAAGTTCACCCTACAATAATAAAGGAGAGCTGGCATTTATGGTGAGTATCAAAGATGTGGCCGCGGCAGCCGGGGTGTCTACGGCAACGGTCTCGCGCGTTTTATCTAATAAACCCCACGTGCGTCCAGAGCTACGCGACCACGTGCTGGCGGTGGTCGCCGAGTTGAGCTATCGCCCCAACCTGGTGGCGCGTAATTTACGTTCACAGCAGTCGCGCACGCTGGGCCTGATCGTGTCTGACATTCGCAATCCCTTCTTCACCGACATCAGCCGCGCTGTGGAAGACACAGCCTATGCCGAAGGGTACAGCGTCTTTCTCTGCAACACAGACGAAAACCCGGATAAGGAGCGAATTTACCTGAATTTGATGCGGGACGAGAATGTGGCCGGGGTGATTTTTTCACCAACGCGGGAAACGGCCGCTCATTTTGCCGATTTGCAACTTGATTTTCCGACCGTGGTGGTAGACCGCGCCGTGCCCGACGGCCAGGTTGATCAGGTGTTGTTGGATAACACCGCGGCCGCGCGGCGGCTGACAACACATTTAATCGAGAATGGCTACCGGCGCATTGCCGGCGTGTTTGGCGAGGCCAGCACAACGGGACGCGAACGGCAGCAAGGCTTCGCTGCCGCATTGCAGGCCCACAATCTGGCGCCGGCACAGGTGGTCTATACGCTGCCCAAGATTTCGGCGGGGTATACGGCCGTTCTCGCCATCCTCGACAGCGCCAACCCACCGGAGGCCATTGTGGCGACCAACAGTTTGCTGACGGCCGGGGCGCTGCAAGCGATTCAGGCGCGCGGGTTACACATCCCGGCCGATGTGGCCCTGGCCGGCTTCGACGAAACGACCTGGACGACGTTGGTGCAGCCAGCGATCACCGTTATCGCTCAGCCGACGCAGGAGATTGGGCGCACGGCAACGGAATTGTTGTTACAGCGTATTGAGAACCCGGAACGGCCGTCGCGGATGGTTATTCTGACTGGGGAATTGTTGGCGCGCGCTTCGAGCGCCGCGCGTCATTGAGGGAGCAACCATGGGAACAAAAAGTAGGACACTGGTAAAATCTGTCAGGCTTGATCGGGTACCGCCGAAACGCCGCAAGATGATACCGGTGAGTTATGACACAAAATAATCGTGATGATGTACATTACCAAATAGACGCCCTCAATGAACAAGCCTGGCAGCAATATCAACAACAACCGGAAACAGCGTGGGACATCTGCCAGCAAGCCCTGACGCTATCCAGTTCTTCTCCTTCCCCCTACCTGCGCGGGCAGCTTGAAAGCCTGCGCACGCAAAGCTACCTTTTCGTTAACCAGGGAAATTTTACAGACGCGCTGACCGTCGCCCGGCAAGGGATTGCCCTGTACGAGGCCGCCAATCCCGATTCGCTCACGACGGAAACACCCTGGCCTATGTACGCCTGTTTGCCTGCCAGGGCAATGCGCAGCGCATGTTGGGGCAGGTCGCCGAGGCTTCAGCGGCTTTTTACAACGGGTTACAACTGGCCGAAACGCTGGGGGCTGTATTCGAGCAAGGTATGATGTGCGACGGATTGGGGACACTCTACCAGGATATGGGCGACTATGAACAATCGCGCGCCTATATGGAAAAGGGGGCACAGTTTTTCCAGCAAATTGGCGATACATATTGGCTAACTGTAACCTATCAGGGTTTGGGCAGCATTCATGAAGACCTGGGGCTTTATGAGGAATCGTTGGCGTATGGGCAAAAGGCGCTGGCCCTCAGCCGCAGTGAACGGTACCCGAAGTTGGAGGCGATGGCCTTGTATGGCGTGGGGCTGGCGCATTTCCGCCTGCAAAATTATGAGATGGCGCTGATATTTTTGGCGGAGAGTGAAACGCTGGCGCGAGAATTGGAACGGTTGGATATCACGGCCGTCGCCAACCTCACCATCGGCCAACTACACCTGGCTCAGGGCGCGGATGGGCTGGCGTTGGAACCATTGCAAACGGCCGTTTCCCTGGCGCAAACCGTGCAATTCCTGCGTCCACAAATTGAAGCGCACCGCGACCTCTCCCTGGCGCACAGGCGGTTGGCAAACTGGCAGCAAGCCCTGACGCATTTTGAAGCCTTTCATCAGCTTGCCGCGCAAATGCTTGATCAGGAAAAGGTGCATCAATTAACCGAAATGCGTACTCGTTACGACGCCGAACGCCATCAGCGCGAAAACGAACTGTATCGGCTCAAAAATGTCGTCCTCGCCCAGAAAAACGAGGAACTGCAAGCGCTGTATCAAGAGAAAGATGAAGTGTTAGCCATTGTCGCCCACGATTTGAAGTCGCCGCTCAATGCCATTCTCTTAAGCTCCGAATTGCTTTCTTATCGCCTGGCAAACAGCGAACAAGAGGAGCTGCGAGGCAGCGCGCAAAACATCACGCGCGCCGCGCTGATCATGACCGAGATCATTCAACATTTGTTGACCAGTAATCGCATTGAAACGGGGCAAATTGAGGTGAAGCGCCGGCCGTGTTCCCTCGCCGACCTTATCAAACAACTCCTGGACATGGAGGGCGCGCAGGCGCAGAAAAAACAAATCACGCTGACGACAACCCTGCCAGACGACGACACGATCACAACAGATGTACAGCTGCTGGCCGAAGCGCTGACCAACCTCGTTTCCAATGCCATCAAATATTCGCCCCCCGCAAACAGAGGTGCAGATTTCAGCCCACCGTTCCGCCAAAGCAGTGTTTATTGCCGTTCAAGACCAGGGGTATGGCATCTTGCCAGAGGAGAAGCCGCTGCTTTTCCAAAAATATACCCGCCTCTCATCCCGCCCGATGAATCGGAAAGAGTCCAGCGGGTTAGGGTTGTACATCGCGCATAAATTGGTGGAAAAGCTAAACGGCCGTATCCACGTCGAAAGCGCAGGCCACAACAAAGGCAGCTGCTTCACCGTCGAACTGCCACTGTAGTAAAGGAATCAAAAGAGATGGGGATCACCGCTCACGTCCCAAACAGTTCTGCCAGGTTACAGTAAAAGCCGGGGAGGATGTCGTCGAGGGTCAGTACGGCCGTTGCCTCAAATTCCACCACTTCCGTCGGGGCGCGATAGGCAGAGATAATTTTCTCATCCGGTTCTACCACCAACACCACATTGACGCCCGCCGCAAAGTAGCCGCGCAGCTTGCGCCGTACTTCAACCCACCGGTCAGAGGGAGACATAATCTCCACCACCAGTTCTGGCGGCACGTCCAGAAAAGTGTGCGGCGCTGCCTGCGCCAGTCGCTCATGGGAGATAAACAAGATGTCGGTGGCGCGCACATTGTAACACATTCCTACAACCGCCCCTCCATCGAGCCAGCGTAGCCGGTCATCTCAATGTAGCCCCGCGCGCGCACCCGCGCACCCGCCAGCGCGCCGTTGAATTCCACCGCTCCCTCCCAGTACACGGTAGAGACGTTGAGTTCCTGATTGGGCATCAACGGCCGTCCCTCTAGCTCTAGCTCCAATTCCGCCACTTGAATGCGCCAACCGGCCGGGTACTCTGCGCCGCTGGTCGGGCTGGTCCAGGCATCCGTCACCGTTAGCTCCCAGGCGGCGCGGTCGAGGTAGGTAATAGACCCATCGGCGGCAATAAATGTGCCGCTGGAAAACGGCTCCAACGTGCCATCCTCCCGCCGAATCTGGAAAAACATCAGCGCCGCGCCGTTGTCCAATTGCAATGAGAACCAATCCCAGCCAATGGCCCCAAGGCTGAGGGCGCTGGTGCTGTACTCGTGGTCTTTCCAACTCAGGCCGGTGACGGGGATGACCTCACTGCCAACCCGCACCGTGCCCGCGCTTTGCTGGCGCACCTGCGAATAGTAATAGGAAGCATTGCCCGGTTCTGGCCCCTTGGGGCTGAGGCCGCCATCGCCATGCAAGATGGGGGGCAGCGTTTGCATCAGCACAATGTCCAGCCCCACATCCTCGGCCTGCGCCAGCAAACGCACCTGCCCCGGCGCGATCTCTTCAATCACCCAATCTTCCAGCCAGACGCGATATGGTGCGGCCTGCGCCCCGGCCAACCCCGCCCCGGCCCGGCTGAAGCGCTCGTGGGGGTAGAAGGCGTTGTTGGCGATGTCGGAGAGGGCGAAGTGGGCCAGGTAGACCTGGTTGCTGCGCCAGGCGGATTCCGTAAGCGGTAATCCGTTATCCATCATCGGGGGTGATAGGGCGCGGCGGAAGATGGTGAATTGGTAGCCGAAGAGACGGCCGTCCTCCCCTTCCAGATTGCCCGTATAATACCACCACTCGGTCTGGTACTCCGGGTGGGGGCCAAAGTCACGGGGAAATTCGATATCGTTCGGGATGGTAGCGCGGGCGAAGGGCGATGTGCCATCGCTTGCGCTGTCCTCCGCCGTGAGCAGAGGCAGCAGCGAAGCCTGGGCGGTGGTCGGCGCGGCCGGCTGCCGCCAGAGGAACAGACCGCCAACAATGGCTGCCAGTAAGATGAATGGAATCAGGATGCGTTTGCTATTTCCGTTCATAGTTAATGGAACGGCCGTCCATCCTCTAGTGTGTAAATATCCTCAGCCGCATCTTTGAGAAAATCGAAGACCGGATTACGCGCCGCAGCTTGCAGCCATTCGGATTCATCCCAATCCACCCAACTTGCTTTGTCAGCGATAGGAGACAAGACAATAACGCGCACCCGCTTAGGCCCTGTTAGCGGCAAAACGCCATCAAGGTGAAGTTGGTGATGTTCATCAATTGTTCCAGTCATTTCAACGGCCGTCATCGCTGTTTGCATCTTTCTAACCTCCAACGCGATTTGTGCGCATAGTATATCACGCGCTTTGCCAATCATACGGCCGTATCAACACCTCCGTCGCAATGCCCAGCCCGCGCTGTTAGAGAATTTCGGTGGGCGTTAAGCGACCAAGATCGGTTCGGTCAAAGTCTTTATCAAAACTCACAATAGCTGCCTGCGCAAGTTCGGCAATCACATACTGATAGGCATCGTCGAAATCAAGATTGAACGAATTCATAATGCTTACCAGCCGCTGCATTGACGAAAGCGGCACAGTTCGCATGGGCTGCAGGAATGGTAGCCAGAAAACGGCCGACTTCATCTGATTTCTCCTGGTCTAGCAATCTTTCCAGCCAGATATTGGTATCAACCAGATACATTAATCACCTCGCCACTCCAGGGCTTTTTCCTGTAATTCCAGCGAAGTGTATTGATCGCGGTATTCGCGCAAAGCGCCAGCCCAGTCTTGCTGCACCACGTATTCGGCTTCATGTTTGTGCTTGCTTAACAAAAACTCAATAAAATCGCGCACCTCGGACATCAGGTATGGCGGTAGCTCTTGTACTAATTCTTCTAGTGGTTTTACACCTGTACTCATCACATCCTCTTTCTGTTCATTTCAACGGCCGTCATAGATGTTGGCATCTTTCTAACCTCCAACGCGATTTATGTGCATAGTATATCACGCGCTTTACAAATCATACGGCCGTATCAACACCTCCGCCGCAATGCCCAGCCCGCGCTGCAAGTTGCGAATCATGGTAAGGGACAACGGCCGTTTGCGGTTCAACACCTCCGACACGCGCCCTCTCGAGCCAATATAAGGTTCCAAATCAGCACGCGAGAGTCCCTGACTCTCCACATGATGCAAAATCGCTTCAATGGGATCAGGTGGTAGAATAGGGTAGTGTCTGGCTTCGTAAACCTCTACCAGCGTCGCCAGAATGTCTAGTTTATCCCCTTCTGGCGTGCCTGACGCCGCGTCCCATAATTGATCAATCTCCGCCAGAGCCGCTTCATAATCTTGTTCGGTTCTAATAGGGTGAATTTCCATGTCCTACCTCAGACCGTGGTGGCATCAATCCGGTCATATTCTCGATGCGTGCCGATAAAGCGAATGTAGACCACGCCGTATTCGTATTTAATGGCTACCACCAGGCGGTAATTGTTCCCTTTGATGTTGAAAACGACCCGGTTGTTGGCAATAAAGCTGGCGTTGCGGTAGTCAGCTTTTATGTCGCCCGGTGTCTGCCAATTGGCCTGGCTTGCTTTGGCAAACCAAGAACGCAATGGTTGCTCTGCGTCGGGATGTGTCTGCCAAAATGCCTGGAGTGTTTTGCGGGCAATGATGCGCATGAAGTAAATTATAAATGGTTCCCAATTTGGGAGCAACCAGATTATTCTTCACGCACGGCCGTTGCCACCACCATTCCCCCCAACTTCAACGACGGGTACACGGCCGCCAACAGCGCGGCAATGATCGCCACCGCCAACCCTTGCCAAAAGTAAGCCGGTTCAAGCTCCATCGTCAACGTCCAGCCAAACGAGCGCACGTTGATGACGTAAATGAGAATCCAGGCCAACACATACCCCACCGGCAGCGCCAGCAGCCCGGCAATGCCCCCCATCAGCCCTGTCTCCAGGAAGGTGAGGCCCCACAACTGGCGCACGCTCATGCCCGTCGCGCGCAGCACGCCTAACTCACGGCTGCGCTCCAACTGTAAACTGAGCAGGGCGCTGAGCACGCCGATGAAGGCAACGATGATCGCCAGCAGGCGCAGCGCCGCCGTGATGGCAAAAGTACGGTCAAAAATCTCCAGGGAACCGGCGCGCAAATCCCGGTTAGATTGGATGAGGGCGTCTTGCCGCCCGGCAATCGCTGCCCCCATTTCCCGTACCACATCTTCTGCCGCTGCCCCCGGCTCCAGGAACAGCCCCATGCTCACCACCGCCTCATCCTGCCACAGCTCCCGGTAGAGCGCCTGCCCCATCATCACCGTACCCTGGTCAGAGGCGTAATCATAAAAGACGGCGATGACCGGGAAGGCGCGGGGGCCAACGGCCGTTGCCAACAGCACATCCGGCGGTGGCGTCGGCCAATTCTCCTTCAACAGCAGCGCCTCCGAGACAAACACCCCTTCGCCTGCCAGCAGCCTTTGCCACAGTGTCGCCTTGTCGCCGGAAACCCAGGCGTAGGGGCGGCTGCCATTGGAAACGTCGCCATCCACCGCCACCAACTCCACCGGACGGCCCAATGCTGGCGCGTCCACCTGCACCTGCCGCGCCGTCACCACCTGCGCGACGCCCGGCCAGGCGCGGAACTGCGCCACCACCTCCGGCGGCAGCACGCCAAAGGCGCGGTTGGCCGTCAGCGTCGGTGGCGAGACGTACACGTCAGCTTGCAAGGTTTGGTTCAGCCACTCGACTACAGTGCTGCGGAAAGAGCCGATCATGATAGAGACGCCGATGACGACGGAAACGGCCGTCATCAACGCCGCAATCGCCACCGAAGTCCGGCTGAGCGAGCGTACAATATCGCGTGGGGCCATTTTGCCCAACACGCCCAACGTTGCCCGCAGCAGCGGCGCAGCGGCGCGCAGCAGCAGCACCGTCAGCGGCGGCGTCAGCAGCGCCGCGCCAATGAGCACGGCAAACAACCCGCCAAAAGTGATGACCAGATTGCCGCGCAGCCAGAGCAGAAAAATACCGAGCAAGGTTAGCGCCAACCAGGCCAGCGCCAGCCAGGGTAAAAGCTGCCGCGTTCGCCCCTCTAGCGTGGAACGTTTTAAGGAGGCGTTGGGCGCGGTGCGCATCGCTTCCCAGGCGGGCAGCAAGGCGGCAAACAGCGCCGCGGCCACGCCCACCACCATGCCTTTGATCAGCGTAAAGAGGGGGATGCTCACTTCGCGCACGTTGACGACAAAGTAGAAGTCGTTAATGGTCTGCGTAATCAGGCCGACGATGCCCCGCCCCAGCAGCACGCCCAGTCCCAGCCCCAGCAGCGAACCGACCAGGCTGAGAATGGCTGCCTCGACCATAATGAGCAGGAACAACTGCCCGCTGGTGACGCCAAGACAGCGCAAAATGCCGAAAAGCGGCCGTCTTTGCACCACGCTAAAGGTGACGGTGTTGTAAATGAGGAACATGCCCACCACCAGCGCCAACAGGCTGAGCGCGGAGAGGTTTAACTCGAAGGCGGCCGTCATCTGGCGAATGGCGTTGCCGCGCGCGGCGGCCGTTTCCAGGCGCAGCCCCGGCGGCAGCCAGTCGGCCAACGCCGCCAGCCCCACCTCGTCGTCGCTGATCAGGTCAATGCGGCTAAGACGGCCGTTCATCTCCAAAATCTCCTGCGCCGAAGCGATATCCGTGAACAGGATGCCCGCCAACGCGCGGCGGCTGACGTCATCGGTGGGTTGCAGCAGCCCCACAATTTGCGCGTTGGTGAATTGGCCGGAGCGGTCCAGGGTGATGGTATCCCCCAGGGCCAGGCCAAACCCGTCCGCCACATCCTGGGCCAAAATAACGCTGTTGGGCACAGTCAGAAAAGCCACCAACCCCTCTAAGCCGCCGCTCTCTCCCGGCGGGGAAAAATAATCGCGGAAGGGCGGCTCGGCGAACGGGTCTATGCCCACCAGCCGCATGAGCTGCCCATCCAGCTCCGGCACGGTGAGATAATCTTCGACAATGGGGGCCATGGGGGATTGACGGTTGATGATTGACGAACCTGTCCTGAGCGGGTCGAAGGATTGACGATTGGGGGGGGCTGCCGTTTTCAACTGTGTGTAAATCGCCTCGTCAAAGCCGGCAGGCGGCCCGATGATGCGATGGGTGGCTTTGCCGGTGATGGCGTCGCTGGAAAGCTGGAAGGCGCGCTGCGCGGAGCCATTCGCCAGGTCTATGCTGACCATCATCGCCACGCCAATGGCCACGCCGATGACGAGCAGGATATATTGCAACGGCCGTCGCCGTAACCGCCGCCACCCTAGACGGAAGAGGGGTGCATTGCGGAGTGCGGAATGCGGCATACGGAATTCATCTTTCATCCTTCTTCCTTCCTTCATCCTTGCTGCAAACGGCCGTCTACCACCCGCAGCGCCCTATCCGCCATATGGGCGATGGCCGGGTTGTGCGTCGCCATGATCAGCGTTTTGCCCGCATCGCGCGTCAGTTCCAGCAGCAGGTTGAGGACTAAGGCGCCCGTCTCCTCATCCAGGTTGCCCGTTGGTTCATCCGCCAGCAGCAGCATGGGGTCGTGCGCCAGGGCGCGGGCAATGGCGACCCGCTGCTGCTCGCCGCCGGAGAGTTTGTCGGGGAAGGCGTCGCGCCGCTCGGCCAGCCCGACGCGGGTCAGTAGTTCCAAAGCACGGGGACGCACGGCCGTTTCCTTTTTGCCCGCCAGTTCTTGCGGCAGGGTCACGTTCTCCAGCACCGTCAGCGTGGGGATGAGGTTAAAAAATTGGAAGATGAAGCCGATGTGGTCGCGGCGGAACAGCGTGCGCTCCCGCTCGCGCAGCGCCGTCATCTCCACGCCGTTGATGTGGATTTTGCCGCCGTCTGGCTGCTCAATGCCGCTGATCAGGTTAAGCAGCGTGCTTTTGCCGCTGCCGCTTTGCCCAAACAGGGCCACAAACTCTCCCTGGTAAAAGGCAATGTCCAGCCCATGCAGCACATCGCGCGTCTGGCTGCCTTCGCGGAACGCTTTGTGCAGACCGGCGATCTGGACGATGGGAGAAATGGTGGTGAAGGGTGGTTTGGTTACGGCCGTTGGCGCAGTCAAAACCTGGGTCATCTGTATCCTCGCTTTGTACTTTCGTTCACAACGGCACTGTAGCAGAAACAGGCCATAGTTACAAGCAAAACTTGGACAAAATCTATACAAAGCTCATAATCCCCCGGCCCCAATAACCTGCATATCCAACCTTGCTGCGGCAAGCTGGTGTACTTTATTTTGGAATAACTGTAAAAATTGGGGATGGTCTTCATTCCTAACACGCGAATGTCATTCCCCCGCGTAGGTGGGGGAATGACAAGTCGCGTTGCTCCAAACGAAGATTATGCCCAAAAATTGCAATAAGTTGTATGTTGGAATGAAAATTTGCTATATTTCTACAGCTTTTTATAACCTTCAGGATTTAGGACCCTTCGCTCCGAAGACTTCGCTCAGAGTGACATTTGGGCAAAATTTGGGCTTACTGAATCTAAAGCGCCAACGATGGATAACGACTGGTTAAATTTGAGCGAAACAGCGGAATTATTAGGCGTACACCCGGCGACGGTGCGCGCCTGGGCGGATCGCGGCGAACTGCCGGCGCAGCGCACACCCGGCGGGCATCGTCGTTTTCGCCGGGCAGACGTAGAAGCGCGCACGGCCGTTCCCGACCGCACCCAACTCGCCGGAGCCAACATCCTCATCCAAAACATGATGGGCAAAGCGCGGCTGGAATTGGCCGGGGGCGAAGCAGAGTTGCAGCCGTGGCATCAAGGTTTGGATGAAGCGGCAAAACAGGCGCATCGTGACATTGGCCGCCATCTGCTGCACCTGGTGATTGATTACATCGCCCATGCCCGCACCGAGACGGCCGTCCTGACCGAGGCGCAGCACATTGGCCGGGACTATGAACGTATTGGCCGCGCCAATGGCCTCTCGCTCACCGACACCACTCGCGCCTATCTCTTTTTCCGCGAATTTTTAGCGCAGGCCATTTATGACATGATCATCGCCTCTGGCGGGCAAGGGCCAACGGATTGGGCGCAAATTCGGCAGCAAGTGGTCTGCCTCACCAATGAAGTGCTGCTGGCGATGATTGCCGCGCATGAAGCAAGGGAAGAAGTTGGCGCTTTGTGATACGCGGCTGCGCTTCACGCTTCCTGATGGCAAAGGACACAACTTATGCACAACCAACTAACCAACCAGGTCACCTTCAGCTTGCGCCAGACGCTGCGCATTAGCAGTTTCCACGTTGGGTCAGCGATGGGCGACATTCTGGCGACGTCGGTGTGGAACCGCGTCTTGATTTCAGACCTGGGGCTGCCGGCCGGGCCGGTGGGGCTGCTGATTGCCCTGCGCTACCTGCTCTTCCCCATCAGCTTGTGGGCCGGGTATCGCAGCGACACACGGCCGTTATTTGGCTATTACCGCACGCCGTATGTGTGGATCGGCCGTTTGTTGATGATTCTTTCCTTCCCCCTGCTCGCCCTCAGCCTGATTCTGTTAGGCGAAAACACGGCCAGCATAGTCGGTTGGCTGGTTGCCTTCGTTTGCTTCCTGCTTTACGGCGTAGGCACGCTCTTCTCCGGCAGCCCGTTCCTGGCGCTGGTGCGCGACTCTGTGCCCCCACAAAAGCAGGGAGTAGCGATCAGCATGGTGCAGACGGCGCTGATCACCCTCTTCCCGGTGGCGGCGATTGGCTTTGGCCGTTGGGCGCAGGATTATGATGCGGCCGTGCTCTGGCAAATGGCGCTGGCAACCATGCTCATTGGCGGCTTTTTTTGGTTCTTCGCCATTGTGGGCGTAGAAAAACGGACGCGGCGCATGGGCGGTGGCCCACAGCCTGGGGATACCGTCAGCCGTCCCGATTTTGGTCCTGTCCTGCGCCAGATTTGGGCTGACCCGCGCACTCGCCTCTTTTTCATCTTCCTTTCGCTGTCTACCTTTGCCGCCTGGATGCAAGACAATATCCTGGAACCATTTGGCGGCGATATCTTCGACCTTTCCATCAGCCAGACGACGCGCTTTACCGGTTACTGGGGCGGGGCGACGGTGTTGGTGCTCGTGCCCTCGTTCTACTTTTGGCGGCGACGGCCGCCGGAACGGCAAGCTGGCGTCACGTCTGGCGGGCTGCTGTTGATGGCGTTGGGCATCGGGCTGACCGGCGTGGCCGGGCTGGCGCATGTTGCAGCGCTGCTCATCCCGGCGCTGCTGCTGTTTGGCGTCGGCTTTGGCTTCTACACCTTTGGCGGCTTCAGCCTGATGGCCGTGATGTCTCCCGACCGCAACGCCGGCACGTACCTCGGCTTGTGGACGATTTCGGTGCTGATTTTCAAAGGATTGGGCACGTTTTGGGGGGGCATGTTGCGCGACATCCTGTTGTGGCTGAACCTGCCCCTGAACGCGGCGTATGGGTTCAGCTTTGTGTTTGCGGCGGCCGTGTTGGCGGGAACGGCCGTGCTGCTGCGGCGGCTGGATGTGGTGGGCTTTGCGCGGGACGCCGGGCGCGTCGCTACCCTCACCGATGCGCAAATCGCCCTGGCGGATTAACTGTATAGGCGCGGTCACTTTTCCCTTTGTTCATGGAGTCGCATAAATTTGCCACCCCATTGCGGTTGTGGTAGTATCTTCTTAACCCTGCTGTGTGCGTGATGGGCTTCGTGTCGCGGGTGAAGATGCCGGGACAGGTGATTCTGTACGCGGTGGCGATCTACGGCCTGGCGACGGTGCTGTTCGGCCTGTCGCGCGATTTTGTGATCTCG
>JACSRF010000457.1 GCA_014879875.1 Anaerolinea sp. | reverse complement strand
TCAATAAGTTGGTCAAGATTGGTTCAATCTTCGGAGATTGAACCAATCTAAATGGGCAAATTGTTTAATCCTCGTTCCTTAACTGATTGGCGTGGTTAGATGAAGTAGTGAACAGTGCCTTGTAAACGCGAAAGGTAATACGCTTGCCTTTCGCGTTTTTTATCTGGGTTGGTGTACAAACGTGCAAGGTGTTTTAACCGTCGAAGAACCTGAATTTTCAATACCAAATGACTTTCTCGCCGACATCATCAACCTGACCACAGACGCGGTCATTGTTATTGACGAAACAGAACAGATTGTCTTTTTTAATCGTGGCGCTGTGGACATATTTGGCTTCCAACAGCAAGAGGCGCTTGGTCAACCTCTCTCTTTGCTGCTGCCAGGCCGGTATCATGCTCTGCACACAGAACTGATACACACCTTTAAGCGCTCCGAAAGCGTCGCGCAGCAGATGAATCAGCGCTGCCGTGTTTATGCGCGTCATCGTGATGGTCATGAATTTCAGGCCGAAGTATCTATTACCAAATTGACCTATAACGGCCGTCTCTTCATGACCGCTATTTTGCGCGACGTCACTGAAAAACAGCACGTCGAACTCTCCCTCAACCACTATACACGCCGTCTGGAAGCGCTGCGCGAAATGGATCAGGCTATCCTCTCGGCGCGCTCGCCACAAAACGTAGCCCAGGCGGCGCTTATTTATTTACATCAGCTTGTCCCGTATCAGCGCGCCAGCATCGTGACCTTTACTGCCGAAGCCAGGGATGCCGTCAAGCTGTTGGCGGTGGCTGTATACGCCCCCGGTACTGAGCGGAGGCAGCCAACGTTGGTCTTTGAAGATGAACAGGCAGAGCGCATATGCCAGGCCGTGACTGCCCACCTGCAAATAGAACCGCACGCTTTGCCGTTGGATGTATTGGAACAAATCTTACATGCCGGGGGAGAATTAATCTATGTGATTGTTCCGTTGTTAGTCCAAGATCATTTGTATGGGGCGTTAAGTTTGGGTTTTGCGGATGACTACCTGTTTACACGTGAGCACGTCGCCATTGCGCAAGAGGTGGCGCGGCCGGTGGCGATGGCAATCCAACAGGCGCGTTTATTGGAAGTTGAACGAACACAACGGGAACAGACCGAGACGTTGCGCCAGGTTGCGTCTGTATTGAACAGCACACTCGATCAGGAACAGGTGCTGCGCATCATTTTAGAACAGTTAGCCCGCGTGGTTGCCTATGACAGTGCATCCGTCATGCTGGTGGATGGATTTGAACTGCAAGTTGTCGCGCGACGTGACGTCGGGCAGCCGCGGCCACTATCGCTGCTGCGGTTTGAGTCGCTTATGCACGTGCGCAACGTGCTGGAACAGGGCGTTCCGTTGATTATTGGCGATACGGCCGTTGACCCACGCTGGCAGTCGTTCCCCGAAACGGAGTACATTCGTTGTTGGCTGGGAGTTCCCCTGGTTGTCAAAAACCTGGTGCTCGGCCTGATCAACCTGAACAAAGAGCAGGCGCATTATTACACACGACGCGACGCAGAAACGGCCGTCGCTTTTGCCGATCAAGCAGCCATAGCCGTGGAAAATGCCCAACTCTACAGCCGCGCCCAACATGAAATTGCTGAGCGCAAACAGGCGGAAATCGCCTTGCAAGCAGAACGCGCCCTGCTGTCGCAGCGCGTTGAGGAACGCACAGCCGAACTCACCGCCGCGAATGCCCAGTTAGCCCGCGCCGTGCGCGCCCGCGATGATTTTCTGTCTAGCATGACCCATGAATTGCGCACGCCCCTGAATGCGATTTTGGGCATGGCCGAAATCCTGCATACCGGACTGTACGGCTCGTTAAACCCGCAGCAGTTAAACCTGTTAGACACGATTACCGACAGTGGCTACCGCCTGCTTGAATTGGTCAACGACATTCTCGACGTTGTCAAGATCGAGGCCGGGCAAATGCAGTTGACCATCTACCCGGTAGCCGTTGCCATGATTTGCCAGCGGTGTGTAGACCTGGTACGGCCGCAAGCAAACAAGAAAAACGTAGCGATTTCTATGGATGTGGATGACCAGGCAGGCGCTATTCGGGTTGATGAAGTGCGCTTGCAGCAAATTTTGATTAATTTACTGAATAACGCGATCAAATTTACAATGGCCGGGCAGCAAGTTGGCCTGAATGTCCGCCTGGATGCAGAGCGGCAATTGGTGCGTTTTACAGTTTGGGACACCGGTATTGGCCTGGCTTTGCCCGACATCCGGCGGCTGTTTCGTGGTCCCAATGGGCCAACTCCCTTCGTCCAGCTTGACAGCGGTCTGGCGCGTCATTATGAAGGCACAGGGTTGGGATTGTCCTTGATTTACCGGCTGACGGAACTGCATGGCGGCAGCGTTGATGTCAACAGCGCTGTCGGGCAGGGTAGTCGCTTTACTGTCAATTTACCTTTGCAGCCACCAGACGTGGGCAGTTATGAGGAGACGGCCGTGTATAACGGCCGTACCACACCCACCATTCTCCTTGCCGAAGACAACGCCTATTCCCTGCGCAGCATGGCTGCTCACCTGTTCGCTCATGGCTATCGGCTGCTGCTGGCGCATAACGGCCGTGAAGCAGTACACCATGTTCGTACCACCCTGCCCGACTTGATGATCATTGACCTGCAAATGCCAGAACTGGACGGTTTGCAAGCCATTGACCTCATCCGCGGCGAACCAGGCTTACAAACCATCCCCATCATTGCCCTGACCTCCCTCGTGCTGCCCGGCGACAAAGCAGAATGCCTATCCCGCGGCGCCGACGTCTACCTGCCCAAACCTTTCCCCTTCTCCGACCTGACCGCGCTGATTGAACAATTGTTGGTGTAATCATTCACCCCCTGCCCCCTGAGCTTGTCGAATGGGAGAACGGTTTCGACAAGACTTCGGCGTGAGCTCAGTCGAACGCTCAACCTACGGGGGCGTGAACGGTTATGACACTATTCGCCTTTCCAGTCGCTTTTGCTAGAATTACAAAAACCTTTACAGGAGAAGGAGCAATCATGAAAGAACTTTCCCAAATTGTCAGCAGTATTCCCGCATCGGTCACGTTGGCTGTCAATGACAAAGCGAAGGCCCTGCAGCGCGCCGGACATGACGTCATTGCCCTGGCCGGCGGCGACCCCGATTTTGCCACCCCGGCGCACATTGTCGAAGCGGCATTTACGGCCGTTCACAACGGCGCCACCCACTATCCCGCTCCTATGAAAGGTATTCCCACGCTGTTAGAAGCCATCGCCAACAAAACGTTCCACGACAATCACATCCAGGTGAACCCGCAAACCGATGTGGTGGTGACGCCGGGTGGGAAATGGGCGTTGTATCTGGCGCTGGCGGCCGTTTTGAATCCGGGTGACGAAGTGTTGTTTCTGGAACCGGTGTGGGTCTCCTACCCGCCAATGATCACCCTCGCCGGGGGGACGCCGGTCGCCGTCAGCCTGCCGTCGGCGGACAATTTCCGCGTCACGGCCGATCTGCTGCGCGCCCAAATCACCCCCAAGACGAAGGCTATCATGATCAACTCCCCGTGCAACCCCACCGGGCGCGTCTTGAGCATGGCCGAATTGTCGGCAATTGCCGAAGTCGCCATAGAGTCTGACCTGTATGTCATTGCCGACGAGATTTATGAGAAATTGGTGTTCGACGACCATCAGCACATTTCTATTGGCTCTCTACCCGGCATGGCGGAGCGCACCCTCACCGCCAACGGCATGTCCAAAGCATATGCGATGACGGGTTGGCGGCTGGGATGGTTGGTGGGGCCGGCGCCCATCCTGAAAATTGCCACGCGCATGAACAGCCAGACCGTTTCCTCGGCGGCCAACTTCACCATGCACGCGGCCGTCGCCGCCCTGACCGGGCCACAGGATCTGTCTCTTATACACATCT
>JACSRF010000559.1 GCA_014879875.1 Anaerolinea sp. | reverse complement strand
GATTTACGATTGGCTTGCCCCCTGACAAGCTATGAGAAAACCCCAAATCTTTTTCTTAACATCTATAGATTAACGATTAGCGCGCTGGCAATCGTCAATCGTCAATCGTCAATCGTCAATCGTTAATCGTCAATCGTAAATGAGCTAAGAGGAGCAGTTGAAATAAGCGCCCCAGCAGGGCTGCTTTCACCGGGCCAGGCACGTCGTCGTCGTGGATGGGGGCTAACAGTTGGTCGAGGGTTTGACGGCGCTGCGCCGCGTCTTGGTCGGGCTGGAGCCGGCTGGAAAGCTGCCATAGTTCGCGGTAAATGTGCCAGCCAGCCTGACGATACACAGAGACGATCCCGGCTTCGGCGGACTTGACGTATTGGCGTGAGGCGAGCACCATGAGACCTTCACTGAGGCTGCCGGCCAGCAGGCGCGACCACAGGCTGCCGATGTCGTCTGTCTCCAGCAGGTTTTGCAGCGCCACGCCGCCCACTGCGCCAATGTCGAACATGGTCGCCAGGTGGCTGTATTCGCGGGCGCTCATGTTGGCGCTCAGTTCATTAAGGAAGGTGAAAAACTGGTCAAGTACGGTTAGCGCCGGTGTGTCTGGTGCGTACCCGGCTTGCAGCAGGTCCGCCTGCAGGGCGCAAAGGGTTTGACAAGAGGGGTGGGTGAATACGGCCGTTACTGTTTCATTCATCGTTCACTCGTGACTTTTTACAGATTCGCTCTATATTATACCCGCAGATTGGCTTATCTTGCCCGTTTTTGCAGATAATCTGTCACGCCCTTTGGCAAATCGCGTGAGTAACCGTTCATCCCCTGCCGGTTGAGCTTGTCGAAACCGGCACCCCTCCCTTCGACAGGCTCAGGGGGCGGGAGTGAATGATTACTCGCGTTACAGTGACGAGGAGATGGTATGCTGCGATTGGCTCGTTTTATTGTGGCGGGGGAATGGCTCTGGCTGTTATTACTGCTGCCCGCCGTGCTCTTTCCAGATGGCTGGCGTGGTCTGGCCTTGCTGCCGCCGCTGGGCATCTGGCTGGTACGCTGGCTGGCAACGCGCCGTTTTAAGCCACTCACAGCGTATGATACGGCCGTCCTGCTGCTGGCCTTCATGGTCCTGGTCAGCCTCTACGCCACCTTTGACATCACCCTGAGTTTCCCCAAAATTGCCGGTCTCATTTTTGGCATCTTCATGTTTTATGGGGGCGTGGCCGTGGCGCAGCGGCACAAAAATGGCGTTTGGTATCTGGTCGCATTTTTTCTGTTGGTCGGCATTGGCATGGCGCTGATTGGGCTGATTGGCGTATCTTGGAGCGGCCCATTTGCTTTCTTGAATCGGGTGAAAGGGATACTGCCAATACCGGCAAGCATTCCAGGGACAATTGGCGGCGTGATCAACCCCAACCAGATGGCCGGCGTCCTCAATTGGGTGACGCCGCTGCTGCTGGCGCTGCTGATCGGGTTGTGGCGGCCGTTGTGGACGCAAATTCGTTATGGGTGGTTAATCAGCCTATCGTTGTTGGGCATGAGTTTGTTTGCCCCATTCATGCTCGCCGCCACCCTTTCGCGTGGCGGTATTGCCAGCCTGGGCATCAGTATCTTGATCATGGTCGCCATTGCCCGGCGCTGGGGACGCTGGCTGCTGGTCATTGTCATCATGGCCGCTGTTGGCCTCGCCTTTCACTTTGGCGTCAATACCCTGTTTGGCGGTGAACTGGCAGAAGCTGGACGTGAATTTGGCATGTCTGGGCGGCTGGAAATCTGGTCGCGCGCGCTGTACGGACTGCAAGATTTTCCCTTTACAGGCATGAGCATGAACGGTTTCCGCCGCGTGGTTCACATCTTGTACCCGCTTTTCCTCATTTCGCCAGATACCGACATCGTACACGCCCATAACCATCTGCTGCAAGTTGGGCTGGATTTGGGCATTCCGGGCCTCATTGCCTACCTTTCCCTGTGGCTGATCAGCGTGGGGCTGCTGTGGCAAAGCTGGCGGCAGGCATCTACGCCGCCCCACCGCGCGCTCATCGTGGGGCTGAGTGGGGCGTTGGTTGGAGGCTGGTTTTTCGGCGTCTTAGACGCCATTACCCTGGGCGCGCGCCCCGGATTCCTGTGGTGGATATTGCTGGCGATGATTGCCGGCGTCTATCAGTCTGATTTGACACAGCGTTAGACATAGCTATAATGTGGGAGTTCGCGGCTATGGTGTAGCGGTAACACAGCAGCTTCCCAAGCTGTTATCTCGGGTTCGAGTCCCGATAGCCGCTTGTAAGCGATAAAGTGAAAGACGACGGCCGTTTCCTTTCTAGGGAAACGGCCGTTTTTTTGCAGACGAAAGCGCCAGATAACGGCCGTCGCGCCAACAGCCAAAAACAAAGGTATAATGACGCTATGTTACACCACAGAAAAGGAGACCCCCATGCCAGCAACAACTATCGTCATCATCGGCGCGGGCAGCGCCAGCTTTGGCCCCACCACCCTGGCAACGATTATTCGTGACCCCCGGCTGCGCGGCAGCAGCCTATCCCTGGTTGACCTGGATGAAGCGGCGCTGGCAAGCGTTGTCGGGGTTGCCGAACGCATGAACGCGGCCTGGGGCGCAGAGATGCACATTCGCGCCAGCAGCAACCGCCGTGACGTGCTGCCCGGCGCGCAGTTCGTCATTGTCTCGATTGAAGCGCCCCCACGTGAAGAATTGTGGCGTAAAGATTGGGAAATCCCGCTGAAACATGGGCTGCGCCAACCATATGGCGAAAATGGCGGCCCCGGCGGCCTGCTGCACACCTGCCGTCAGGTTCCGCCCTTCATGGCTATCGTCCGCGACATGGAAGAGCTATGCCCGGACGCCTGGCTGATTAACTTTAGCAACCCGCTGCCGCGCATCACGCGCGCCATTACTAAGTACAGCCGCATCAAGACGGTGGGCAAATGCCACCAGATTGACGTGGGGTATGGGCTGGTGGCTGTGCTGCTGCGTGATCGCTATGGTATTGATGTGCCTGATGGGGTCAATTTGCACTCCGATCCGGTGAACACGGGCACGATTCGCGCGCTGGCTAAAGCTGGCCGTGACCACGTTCACATTAAGTCTGCCGGGTTAAACCATTTTATCTGGCTGCTGGATGTGCGCGACAAGGAGACGGGCGCAGACTTGTACCCGGCGCTGCGCGCGGCCCTCGCTGACGTCCCGCCGACGTTGGAACCTTTTTCGATGGACCTGTTCCGCATTTTCAATTACTGCCCCATCCCTGGCGATACGCACCTGGTGGAATATCTGCACCTGGCGCATGATCCGCTGGCGAAGCCCTGGGAACGGTACGCAATCCCGCTGTACAACTGGGGCGACAATGAGGCGGCGCGCGTCTATTTGCGTAACATGATGACGAACATGGCGCAAGGGAGCGTGCCGGTGGAGGGGATGAAGGAAGCGCACAGTGAGGGCGCGGCCGAATTGATCGCCGCCATTGCCGGGGATGAAAATTATTATGACGAGGCGGTGAACATTCCCAACCGGGGCGCGATTAGCAATCTGCCAGATGAAACGATTGTGGAGATACCGGCGCTGGTCAATGGCATGGGCGTGCAGGGCGTTCATCTGGGCGAACTGCCGCAGCCGATTGCCGCGCTGCTGCGACGGGAGGCTGACCTGGTGGAGATGGTGGTGGACACGGCCGTTACCGGCGACCGCCAACTCGCCCTGCAAACGCTGCTGCTGGACCCGATGATCAACGACATCGGCCGCGCGCGTGTCATTTTGGATGAGTATCTGACGGTGTTTGCGGCGTATTTGCCGCAGTTTTAGCGATTGGAGTTTAGAGCGATAGGATTTACGATTAACGATTTACGATTTACGATTGGCCTGCCCCTGACATGCTATGAGAAAACCCCAAATCTTTCTCTTAACACCTATAGGAACACGGATTAAATAAGTTACGCTGATTGACTGACAAATCTCATCTTCGCGGT
>JACSRF010000447.1 GCA_014879875.1 Anaerolinea sp. | reverse complement strand
GAAAGCTGCCAGAGGAAAAATTCGCTGTTTACTCCAATTCGTTGTCGTCATCGGGGCAAAAGGTTCATTTTGTCAAACAAAATGAGCAAGTTGTTTAATTCTCGTTCCTTAACGTGGTTCTGCAATGATTTGCAAAAATTGCGCTGACGTCAGGATGCGTGTCTCTTTATGCTTTGTCAGATCAAGCAAATCTTTGTCGCCGCTAACCAGATAATGCGCGTGCCCTAATTCCGCGCAAATTAAAAACATCTCGTCAAATGGATCTCTTATTTTCCCTGCCACATTCACATAACCCACTACAATTTCCCCTAAGAATGTGACCGCTTCCAGAAAATCGGGGATTTTGCGTGGTGTATCTGCCAGGCGTTGATGCAGCCAGGCGCGGCGCAAAACATCCTCTAACTCGGCTATCATATCTGGCGTATACAGCAGGGTAAAATCGCCATGATACCAATGTTTGAGGATTTGCGCTGGCGATCCATGTGGCGAGATCAAACCGCTAACAATGACGTTGGTATCAAGAATCACGCGCATCATGGCCGGCACGCTCGCGTCGTGATGCAAAAATGGCATCGTGAATGATCTGGTCAATTTCCGTAGGAGGAATATCGGCCGTCGCTTCATAGACCTCGTGCTGCGCTGCGATAAATCGCTCCTTCACCCGCGCTTGTGCTGCATCTACCAATTCTTGATAACGTTCTCGACTCAAGATAACGGCATATTCCTGACCATAACGCTCAATGATGATGTCTTGACGCGCTACCACGACCTGGTTGAGAATTTGCCCTGTGCGTTGTTTGAGTTCGGAGATGGGGATGGTTGTCATCATAAACCCTCTTTTTAGACAAAACAGACAAAACAGACATTTACCTTAGTCTAAGACGACCACCTATTCTTGTCAACCGGGAAACGGTAAACGGTAAACGGTAATCGGTAATCGGTAAACCGTAAGCCGTAAGCCGTTATCGGCTTACGGCTTACCGATCACCCCTGCTTGCCCACATCTCCTTGCCACAACTGCTGCATCTCATCTGAGCGGGCGAGCAGTTCGTCCAGCGTGCCTTCGTCGGCGATACGGCCGTTTTCCAGCAAAATGATGTGGTCAGCCTGCCGCAGCGCCTCGCGCCGGTGCGACACAACCAGGCAGGTGGGGGAATTATGAAGGGAAGAATTGCTCTCTGCCTTCATCATTCCTGATTCATCATCCCTGATTCTCTGCCAAAGCTGCCGTTCCGTCTCTACGTCCAGGGCGCTGGAGAGGTCGTCGAAGACCAACAAGTCCGCATTGCGCGCGAACATGCGCGCCGCCGCCGCCCGCTGCATTTGCCCGCCAGAGAGACGCACGCCGCGCGGCCCAACCAGCGTTTCCAGCCCGTTGTCCAGGTCGAGCAGGTCTTTTTCCATGACGGCCGCCTGAATGGCCGCCGGGATGTCAACGGCCGTTTCCGGCATCCCCAGCAAGATGTTCGCTTGCAGCGTATCGCTGAACAGGCGTGGGACCTGCCCCGTGTAGGCAATGCGCGGTGGCGTGAAGAAATCGGCGCGATTGTGTACCGATTCGCCATTCCAGCGCACTTCGCCGCTGTCCAGTGGCAGCAAGCCCAGCAGCACGCGCAGCAGCGTTGTCTTGCCAGAGCCAATGCGCCCCGTTACCACCACAAAATCCCCCCGTTTCAGGTTCAGGCTGATGTCCGTGATCCCTTTCTTCGACCCGTTTGCGTCTGGGAAGTGGTAGGTCAGGTGATGGGCTTCGAGCGTGTGCAGGTTGTGAACGGCCGTTTTCGGCGTATACGCAATTTCCGGAAACTTGCCATCCAGGTGCAGGTCAATAGGCGCGACAATCGCTCCCGCCGGCGCATCTTGCAGCAGCGTTTCTACGCGCGTCACCGACACATTCACCTGTTTTTGCGTCGCCATCATCTCCGCCACGGCCGTCATGCCATCGGTGATGGGGTAGAGGTAGGCCACAAACAAGGCAAAATCGCCAATGGTGAAGCTGCCGCCGGTCATCGCCTGCCCGGCCAGCAGCAGAATCAGGCCGGTGCTGATTTCGATGGTGCTGTAAAAAGAGGTACGCAGCAGTTCCAGGAACAGGCTGTCCTTCAAGGCGGCCTTGCGCCGCGCTTCGTTCAACTCCTGAAAGCGCCGTCCCACGCCCGCATACCCATTGGCGACCTTCACCGCCTGCACCGCGCCATACGTCTCGCCGATGAAACCGGTGACGCGGCCGGCCGCCTTCCGTTCGGCGGCGCGGTAATACTCCAGACGTGTACGCGCCAGGTTCGAGAGTGCCATCACAATTGCCAGTGGTATGACGACGGCCAGGGTGATGGTGGGGTTGATGCGGAAGAGCATGAACAGGCCAACGGCCGCCCCGATCAGCATCCCCGGCACGTCTACCAGCCAATCGCTGGTGAAGAACATGATTTTCTCTACGTCACCGCGAAAACGGCTGACGGCCTCGCCAGGCGAGCCGGGCAGCGCCGCCGCGCCCGGCCGCCGCAAGATGTGCTTCATCATGTTCAATTGCAGCACGCTGAAGATGGTGAAGCGGAATGGGATATAGGTGGCAATGGCGACAAAGAGGTTGGCGAAACGGCCGATTCCCGCCGCCACAATCAAAGCCACCAATGTCCACACGTTGCCGCCTACCGTTGCCCCGGTCAACTGGTCAAATACCAGCTTGATCAGCAGCCCCGGCAGCAGGCTGGATGAATGTAAGAGGCCCCAAAGAATGGCGTTGGTGATGTACAGCCAGGGGCGCTGTTGAATTAATTTACGAGTTGTTTGCCAGGTATTCATGGTTTGTCCTGTAATGTGATCGTGCGGTAATGCGGTAGCGCGGTAGTGTGATCACTGATCGCCGATTACTGATCACCGATTACCGACTACCGATCACCATTCACGCCAGCGCCTCTGCCATGCCGGTGTGCAGCAGGTGGTTGAAGTGTGACTGCGGGTCGGCGAGCAGGGTCAGGCGTGGGCCGTATTCGCGGATACGGCCGTTTTCCAGTATCAAAATGTCGTCGGCGCGCTGTACCGTTGCCAGGCGATGGGCGACGATGATGGCGGAACGGCCGTGCAGCAGCCGGTCAATGGCCTGTTCAATCAGATGCTCCGTCACCGGGTCCAGCCGCGATGACGCTTCGTCCAGAATCACCAGGCCAGGGTCGCGCAGGAAGACGCGGGTGAAGGCCAACAACTGCCCTTCACCGGCCGACAATCCACGCCCGCCAGAGGAAAGGCGTGTGTCCAGCCCTTCGGGCAGCGAGGCGAACCATTCATCCAGCCCCAACAAATGCAGCGCTTCCCGAATGCGCGCATCGGTGATGTCCGGGTTGAAGAAGGTCAGGTTGTCGCGCACCGACGCCTGGAACAACTGCACTTCCTGCGTCACCATGCCCACGCTTTGCCAGACGCCCTCCAACTTTGCCGCGCGCAAATCTTGCCCGCCCAGGGAAACGATGCCCTGCTGCGGGTCATGGAAGCGGAACAGCAGCTTGGTCAGCGTGCTTTTGCCGCTGCCCGTGCGCCCCAACACGCCCAAGACCTGGCCGGGTGGCAGAGTGAAGGAGATATTTTCCAGCACATTGGCGGTGGTCGGTGGTCGGTAATCGGTGGTCGGTAATCGGTGGCCGGCCGTCAGTGAGCCATTTGCTGACGACTGATCACCGTTTACCGGCAACTGATTACCGTTTACCGGCAACGGATCACCGTTTACCGATAACTGTTTACCGTTTACCGATAACTGGTCTTCATAGGCAAAGGTCACGCCCTGGAAAGCGACGGAAAGCGCGCCGGTGGGCAGGGGGTGGGCGACGGCCGTTTCCTGCACTTTGGGCTGCTGCGCAAACAGGACCTCGATGCGGCCGATGGCGGCGGTGGCGGATTGCAAATCTTGCAGTTGGCGGGCGAGCTGCTCCAATGGCCGCTGCATGGCGCGGCTGTAATTGACAAACAAGTACACCGTGCCCAGCGTCGCCAACCCCGCGCCTAGCAGATAAATGCCCATGCCCAGCGCCAGCGCCGTGCTGATGCCAAACAGCACATTCGTCGAACCCCAGGTCAGGTTGCCGGCATAAAACGCCTTGCGCGTGCTGCGCATCACCGCATAAATGCCACGCTGCATTCGATCCAGCAGCCAGTCCACCGCCCCGTTGGCGCGGATGTCTTCGGTGTTGCCCAACGCTTCCTCGATCAGGCCGAAAAGGTCGGTCATCGCCTGCCGCTGCGTTTCCCAGAAGGGCACGCCGATTTTCACCGTGCTGCCCAGCGTTAGCATCATGACGGCCGTGAAGATCGTGAAGGCCAGCCCGATGCGCCAATCCTCACGGTAGAGCAGCGCCAACACGCCCAGCAGCAGCGCCGCATTGCCCAGCACTTGCAGCACAAACTGCGAGAAGAAGTTGGACAGTTCGGTGATGTCGCCGTCAATGCGCTCGATCATGCTGCCGGGGGTGTTTTCGTTGTGAAAGGCCATGTCCAGCCGCAGGCAGTGCGCGGAGAGGTCGTCGCGCAGCCAGTTGGTGGCCTGCCATTTCACCGCTTCGGTCATGTAGGCGGAGACCAGGCGCAGGATTTGGGAGATGAGGGTGACGATGAGAAAGAGAACGGCCGTTTGCAGCAGCGTCGCGCTCGTCATTCCCATCTGCACCGCGTCAATGAAGCCGCGCACAATTTGCGGCGACACCAGTTGCAGCGCAATCCCGCCAAACAGCGCCAATGCCAGCAGCAGTACCATGGCCCCTTGCGGCCGCAGGTATTTGGATAAAAGTTCAAAGTATTGTCGAATCGGTAGTTTCATCATAAACCTCGTAAATCATCAGTCAGGAACCTGACGTCCGACGCAAAAAAGCCATAGGCTAATCGGGGCGCCTGTGGCTGAGGAATGATGTCGCTGCGATAAAAAACGGGGCAACAAAAAAGCCACAGGCGGGGAAAGTGTGCCTGTGGCTTGGAAAAGCAGAACTTATGTGCTAATCACTCACCAGGGCACACCAGACGGCGGGACAGCTCCCAAAACAACTTGGGCGCGTAACCAGTTTGGTTGATGTGATAGTAAGTGATACTTAATCATCGCGGTTACTCCTAAAAGATTTGAACCCCACCAGTCTAGCACAAGCTGCGCGGTGCGGTCAACTGCAATTTTCGTCTTTTCAACGTCATCTACTAGCAGCTTGTCAGAGAACCCCAAAAAGTCCGGCTTTTGGCTGGTTGGGCAGTGGCGTCTACACGAGATAGTTAGTCGCCTAACAATTAAAAGCCGGACTTTTCCGACAGTCTGCTAGAATTAATGTTATCTCCAACCGTTTGCTTTCACGGCGCTGCTGCTGGCAGCAAGATAGCCAACGCCTGCACAAATTGCGCCACATTCTCCACGGTGGCTGCGCGGCGCACCAGCAAGCGCAAATCATCCAGGTCATCTATCTGTGCAAGCTGTTCCTGAAATGTTGTTGCCGCTACGTCCAGGCGCAATTGCAGCAGTTCCATAATGTTTTGACGCATCGCCGCTTCCATGCCTTGTTGCATGCCTTGTTGCAATCCTTGTTGAATGAATTCCTGAGCAATTGTATTCATCAGCTTTTTTCCTTCGGCTCCCTGCCGTAACAACGCCTGCTGTAAATCTTCGCGTTTGATTTTCTCCGTTGCGCTGCTCATATAATACAGAATTGTGCGGATGTATTCCATCCCGGTGTTCTGCGCGCTTAACTGGAACATCAAAGCCACCAGGTCATCCAACTCTTCGCGTAAATGCGGGTTGAAGATGGCGTGCAGCACGGAGAGACTGACGCGCAGCCAGATGTGTCCGCGGATCGCCTCGTCAGAAAGATGGGAGAAGTCGCTGAGAAGGTAGTGGAAATCGGGGAGATACGGCCGTATCTCTTCATCTTTTGTCACCAAACTGGCAAAATCGGTGGCGATGTGCCAGGCGCGTTCGCCATGATAGATGACCAACGGGATGATTGGCGACAGCGATTGCCCATCCTTCACCTGCCGTTCCCAAAAGCGCACCAGATAGCGCAGCAGTTGCAGGGCTACCAGCGGATCGAGGTAGCTTTTGTGTTCAAAGAGGAAGTAGATGTAAGCGACTTCTCCGCTGCGCAAACGCACCTGATAGATGAGGTCGGTTTGGTGTTCCTTCATTTCTTCATCAATGAAGGAACCATCTTGCAGGGTCATCTCCGTCAGGTCGAGCAGGCGGCGCAAGTCGGCAGGAAGGTATTCCTCCAGGTAGTTGCGGGCGATTTCAACGCGCCCGAAGCTCTCGCGGAAGAAGTGGTCGTGGGGATTTTGTATGCTCATAGGATTAGATAGTGTCGTTTCTCAACTACTTTGCGCCCTTGTCCATCAACTGCCGCAGCGCGGCGCGGTTTTCTTCTTCAACAAAGGTGTCAATGGCGCGCAAGTTCCATAATTGGAATTGCTGTCAGGTGGCGCAAAAGGATGACAGCGACACGGCGATATGTCATAATAACCATACTTGTTGTGGCCGGTCCCCTGACCGTGCCGTCCAGAATACCAACAGCGCCAGAAGGGAGAAGCGCCCATGAGCCAGACCAGGAATTCCTACCTTACCGACCACGCAACCGGCAATGACCTGCTGCGTTACGAAGATTTCCAATCCGCCTTGTACGACATCCTCACTCAGGCCGAAGGAACACCGCTGACCGTGGGCGTTTTCGGGACATGGGGCAGCGGCAAGACCAGCCTGATGCAGATGCTGCGCCAGCGGTTAGAACGAGAAAGCATTACGTCGCGGCGCACCGTCTGGTTCACTGCCTGGAAGTATGACCGGCAAGATGCCCTGTGGCGCGCCTTCATCTTGCGCGTCCTGGATGCCCTTTACCCACGCGAAAACGAGCCAAAAGAGCGGCTGCGCGTCGAACGCCCCGTGTTGCAAAACCCCGGCCCACGCGAAGCGCGCCTGATTGACCTGCTCAACCGGCTGGAGGAGAGCGTCTACCAGGCGGTAGATTGGGAAGAAATAGGGCCGCGGGCCATCAACTGGTGGCAGTTCATCAGCAATACCGGCAAAGCGGGGGCGGAAGTGGCGGCCAACCTGGGCAGCGGCGGACTGTTCGGGACGTTTAAGAAGGCGTTGGGGGGAGAAGATACGCCGGTGGAGGAAATCCAGAAAGCGGCCGCCGCCATCGGCCGCGAGACAAGAAACTACCACCGTCGTCAGTTGCAACACATGGAAGAGTTTGAAGCGACGTTCAAGGAGGCGGTCAGCCTGTTGGACGAGAAGGGGCGCGGCCGCCTCATCGTCTTCGTAGACGACCTCGACCGCTGCCTGCCGGAAAAGGCGCTGGAAGTGTTGGAGGCGATGAAGCTCTTTCTCGAAGCGCCCGGTGTCATCTTCGTCTTGGGGATGGATCAGGACGTGATTCGCCAGGGCATTGAGGCGCGTTACGCCGCCGCCTTCCGCCGTCAGGGTAAAGAGGGGGAGCGCCTGGAACTGCCGATTCAGGGCGACAGCTACCTGCAAAAGATTGTGCAGATCCCCTTCCACCTGCCGGCGCTGGCGGTGGAGGATGTGGCCGGTTTCATCCAGGCGTTGAATCCGGGGTTGTCGGAACGGACGCAGGCGGTGGTGGCGCGCGGCGTTTACCCCAACCCGCGCCAGGTGAAGCGCACGCTGAACATTTTGCGCCTGCTGCGCGGCGTCGCCCGCAGCCGTTTTGGTCGGGAAGCGGATACGTTCATCACCGACCCGCTGCTGGCCAAGACCGTGATCATCCAATCCCAATACCCCAGGCTGTACCAGTTGTGGCGGCAGTACCCGACGCTGGTGCAGACGCTGGAAGCGGCTTACGCGCAGCGCCCCACCAGTGACGAGGAAGTGCTGCTGGGCATCCGGCAAGCGGGGAAACGCCAACCGGGTGGGGCCGAGATGGAGACAGAGACTGCGGCCGAAACGGCGCCGGCGCGCGCTGGCGAGTTGGGGGAGTATCTGAACAATCGCGGCAAATATGGCCTGCTGGAACGCCTGCTGACCTACCCACCGGAGAATGAAGCGGGCAGCGGCCGTGACCGCGACCGCTTTAGCGGCCTGACGCGGCCACAGGTAGAGGTCTACGTGCGCCTGGCCGGGGCGGTGGAGAGCGACCCGACGCCGGTAGACGTGCCCACCGACCTGATGGGCGGGCTGCTCAGCGGCGACGTGGTGAAGATCGGCGACGCGGTGGGGCTGTTGCAGACGAAAGAGGCGGAGTCTGGCGGCCCGCTGCATCAGGCAGCGCGGCAGCAGTTGGTAACGCTCCTCAGCGACCCGCAGCAGCCGACAAAACAGCGCCTCAGCGCCGGGGACGCCCTGGCCCAATTGGGCGACCCGCGCTTTCATGACGCCGGTGGTTTCTTTTTGCCCAACGATAACCTGTTGGGCTTTGTCGAGATTCCGGCCGGGCAGTTCCGCCTGGGCAGCGATCCGGAGCAAGACCCGCAGGCGCAAGATGATGAGCAGCCGCAGCATTCGCTGCACCTGGAGAGCTTCTACCTGGCCCGTTACCCGGTGACGGTGGCGCAGTTCAAGCTGTTTGTGGAAAAAAGCGGCCATAAACCGGCCAACCAAGACAGCACCAAGGGGCTGGTTAACCATCCGGTGAGATATGTCACCTGGCGCGACGCCATTGCCTACTGTGAATGGCTGACGGATGCGCTGCGCCAATGGCCGCAAACGCCGGGCGCGTTGCGCCTGAACAACGGCTGGTCGGTGACGCTGCCCAGCGAGGCGGAGTGGGAGAAAGCGGCGCGGGGCACAGACGCCCGCCGCTACCCCTGGGGTAATGAATGGGATGCGGATAAGGCTAACCACAAGGGGGCAGGGCTGGACAACAGCAGCGCCGTAGGTTGCTTCCCCGGCGGTGACAGCGTCTTCGGGCTGCTGGATATGAGCGGTAATGTGTGGGAGTGGACGCGCAGTTTGTGGAAAGGGTACGAGTATAATCCCAAAGATGGGCGTGAGAAAGTCAAAGGGGTTCAAGATAACGATAGGTTTGTGCTGCGCGGTGGCGCTTTTTACAGTGAGCAGGACCGCATGCGCTGCGCGTACCGCTACGGGAGCGGCGTTCGCGGCGACAACAGGGACTACGGGTTTCGTGTCTGCGTTTCCCCATTTCTCTCTTAACTCTGGTCTCTGGTCCCTCTGGACTCTGTAACTCTGAAGGGCAGCCGCAGGCTGCTGGCGGCGCAGCCGCCGCTCTGAACTCTGGCGGCGCAGCCGCCCCGCGCCGATAGGCGCGCACTGGTAAATTGACGAATAGGGGCAAGAAAATGATAGATTCCGAAAACCACAGCAACCTGCGCCAGCAAATCGGACAGAGCCTGCGGCAGTGGCGGGCGCGGTTGCCCCGCCTGGGCAGCGATTCCCTCTATCTCTTCCTCTCGGCAGCGGCTTTTGCGCCGGCGGCCGTGGCCGTAGCCCAGGGGCAACCGGCTGGCATCGAACTCATGATGTTACTCGGCGGTCTGGGCGGCAACCTGTTAGCCAACGTGGTGCAAAAGTTCCGCGACGCCCCCGACGAAGCGGCAGCGATGGCTTTGTTGCAAGAGGCGCTGGCGCAGACGCCCGCCCTGCAAGCGGAACTGGACGCCTTGTTAGCCAGGCTCGACGTATTCACCACCGCCCAGGAAGCCCTGCCGGAACCAGATCGCGCCTGGTTTGCCGCAACCCTACGCGCCGAACTGGAAAAGCGGGGCAACTGGCCCCAATTCCAGGCGCAGTTTATGGCGGTGGGGCCAGGAGCGCAGGCGATAGACAACCGGGGCGGCCTGATCATCCAACAAGGTAATCAGAGCGTTATCCACATCATCCAGCAGGCCGGTGCGCCGGAGCCGGAACGAGAGGCGCTGCGAGGGCAAATCGGTCGCTATCTGGCCTGGGTGCAGGACAAATATGGCACAATCGAGTTACGAGGCATCAAGCGGGAAGGGCAGCAGGTGATGCAGTTGGCGCTGGAGACGGTCTACGTGCCGCTGGCAGCCACCCTCTACCAGCGCCAGGCGATGGGCAGCCAGCGTGACGAGATGGCCATGGAAGTGGAAAAGCCAGTAGACATCGCCATGCAGCAGTTGTTGGGCCTGGACCACCGTCTCATTGTCACCGGTGGGCCGGGCTGTGGCAAAACGACGGTGCTGCTGCACATCGCCTGGGCGCTGGCGCAGGCGTTGGCCGACGATGACGCGGCGCTGGCCGAACGGCAGTTGGGCTTGCGTGGGGCGCTGCCGCTGCCCATCTTCATCCCCTTGAGCGCCTATGCCCTCTACCTGCGCGAACTGACCCGCTCCGGCGACCCGCAAAAGCGAACGCTGGCCGCTTATATCTCCCATTACCTGATCGAGAACCAGGCCGGGTTCGACTTGCCCCCCGACTTCTTCCAGCAGTTGTTGCGTCAGGGGGAAAACGTGATTCTCCTCCTGGACGGCCTGGACGAGGTGCCCAACGAGGCGGAACGGGTGAAGGTGCGCCGGGCGATTGAAAACCTGGTGACGGGGCGTGAGACCATGCGCGTGGTCGTCACCTGCCGCACGGCCGCTTACCAGGGACGCACGGCCCTGGGCAAAAATTTCCGCGAGGTGAAGGTCAATCCGCTGGCGATGGAACATATTGAGGCGCTCGTGACGCAGGCGTATCGCCATATCTACCGCACCGACCCGCTGGCGCAGGCGAAAAAGAGCGCCGAACTGCTGACGGGCATCGAACACCTGGAATCTGAACGGCGGCGGCGGTTGGGCGAAGACGCCCCGCGGTTGGTAGACAGTCCCTTGCTGGTGCGCCTGCTGCTTATTGTCCATTACAGCGAGCGGCGGCGGCTGCCAGAACAGCGGGCCGAGTTATATATGAAGGCCACCGACGCCATGCTGCTGCCCGATTACGCCCCCGATGAGGACGTGAGCGAGCAGATAGGGCGGGCCGTGGGCGGCAGCATGGAGACCCACCGCGACCTGATGCAGCACCTGGCCTTCCACATGCACCAGAAAGGGGAGAAGCAGGGGCGGGAAATCAGCGAAGAGGGGCTGCGGGCGCTGATCGCCCAAGAGCCGTTGTATGCCGGGATGGTGGACGACCTGATCGCCTTGACGCGGGTGCGCGGCACGCTGCTGGAAGAGCGGATGGGGATGTACCGCTTTTTGCATCTGGCCTTTCAGGAGTATCTGGCGGCGCGCTACCTGGCGGAGATTGTGCGCGGTGTGGGTGGTGTGGCGGCCATTGCCGGGTTTCTGGAGCAGGGGCCGCTGTTGGACAGTTGGTGGCGGGAAGTGGCGCTGCTGACGCCGGGCTACCTGATGGTGACATCGGCGCCGACGGCGCAACTGTTGTTGCAGCGGCTGGCGGGCTTGGACAAGGAGGTTGAGGGGCGGCGCCTGACAGCCGAGATGGAACTGGCGACGGTGGAGATAGCGGCGACCGCCTTTTGGGAGTGGGGTGTGCCCCGACCGGAGCTGCAAGAAGCCATTAGCCAGAAGTTGACCGGGCTGTTGGCCGACCGCGAACGAGCGGCGCAGAGCAAACCGTTGCGACGGGCGGCGGCGGGCGTGGCCCTGGCGCGCCTGGGCGACCCGCGCCCGGAGGTGATGGACGTAGACGGGATGCAGTTCTGCTGCGTGTCGCCCGGCCCCTTCTGGATGGGCAGCGACGATGGGCGTGATGATGAAAAGCCACAGCATTGGCTGGAGATGTCCCATCCTTACTGGCTGAGCCGCTTCCCGGTGACGAATGCGCAGTACGCCCTGTTTATGGCCGAAGGGGGATACGACACGGAGCGGTACTGGTCAGAAGCCAAGAAGGATGGCGTGTGGCGCGACGGTAAGGTGAAGGGTTGGTTGGAGAATGAGCCACGCAACCGGCCGGCACGATTCGGCCATCCCTTTGACCTGCCCAACCATCCGGTGGTGGTGGTCATGTGGTATGAGGCGCTGGCCTATACGCGCTGGCTGACGGAGCGGTGGCAGCCGTGGCTGCCGGAGACGCCGGAGAAGTGGGGCGTGCGGCTGCCGACGGAAGCGGAATGGGAGAAGGGGGCGCGGGGCGGCGTGTTCATTCCGGCGCAGGCGGTGATTCAGCCTATTGTTGCCCTGCGCGATTATGCCGGGATAGCCGTGCCGCTGGACGAAAACCCCCATAATCAGGCCGCCTACCTCTGGGGCAATGCGCCGGACGCCAACCGGGCGAACTATGACGCCAGCGGCATTGGCGCGACCAGCGCCATGGGCTGTTTTCCCGGCGGCGCGTCGCCGTATGGCCTGGAAGACATGGCGGGGAATGTGTGGGAGTGGGTACACAGCAAGTATGAGGGGTATGAGTATCGGGTAGAAGATGGCCGGGAAGTGGTGGATGCGTCGGGTGACGACCGTGTGCTGCGGGGTGGTTCTTTTGCGAATGACCAAGACCACATGCGCTGCGCGTCCCGCGGCAGTTACGACGTTTTCAACGTCCACTGGAGCCACGGTTTTCGTGTCTGCGTTTCCCCATTTCTCTCTTAACTCTGGTCTCTGGTCCCTCTGGACTCTGTTACTCTGGAGCAGGCGGCGACAGCCGCCGCTCTGAACTCTGGCGGCGTTAGCCGCCCCGCGCCGCCTGCGTAAGGCGAAAAGGGTGGACACAGAGGGGCTATCTCCAGAAACGGTAGCCTCTGAATGTTTCCCGGCGCTTACGCTTGAGCAAGTGTATGCTACTGCTGACTCCAAAAGGCCATGTCCCCGGCCGTTAGCTCGCGCAGCGGTTCGCCATTGATGGGGATGATGACCACCTGGTTTTCCCCATTTTGGCGCACGGATAACACGAGCGCGCCGCTGTCTGGCGACCAGAGGTGGTGGCTGTGCGCGTATTGGTCGAAGTAGGGTAAAAATTGCGCCAGGAAGAGGATGGTGGGTTGAAAAGAGACGATGTGCCGGTCGCTGCCGCTGGCGATGTCTACCACGTGCAGGCGAAAGAAGTGATTGCCCTGCGTTGGCTGGGGTTTGGCTGACAGTTTGGAGGGACGGGTCAGTGAGGCCGCCTGGATGTTGCGGTTGAGGCGGGAGGAGCTGAGATAGGCCAGGTAACGGCCGTCTGGCGACCAAAAAAAAGCGAGCACCGTTTCCCGACTGAGCAGGCGACCTTCCCCGGTGTCGGCGTCAATCAGGCGCAGCGGCCCGTAAAACGCTTCTGTCTCCGGGGGGCCGCTGATGAGCGCCAGTTTGTTCTCGGTGGGACTCCAGCTCATGGCAAGCAGGCCGGCGTGGCGCTGTTCGTAGACGCTGCCCGTTTCCGTATTCAGCATGGTCAGCCAGCTTAGCCCGGCATCGCGTTGGGTAGCATAGGCCCAGTAACGGCCGTCGGCGGAAATAGACGGCGCTTGAAAAAGTCCGGGCGGGGCGACGTTCTCTTCCACTGCTTCGCCGCTGGCGTCTAATAAGGCGATGCGCGCATTGGCGTTGTTCGCGCCTGAATGAATCAAAATTTGCTCGCTGTTGGCCGCCCAATGCCAATAAAAGGGGCTGCCTGTCGCCAACACACGATTCTGCACGTCGCCTGTGGCCGGCGTCAGGTAGAGGGCGATGGCGTTGTCCGGGTGATTGGCGAGAAACGTGAGGTACTGGCTGTCGGGCGACCAATATAAATAGAAGGGATTCAGCCTTATGCTGAAATAACGTTCCGTTGGGTCTGGTGGGTTGGCGACATCTTGCAGCAGGTAGACGCCGGAACCGCTCCGATTGCCCCCAATGACGGCCAGGTAATCTCCATTGGGCGACCAGGCGGGGAATTGGTAACGCAAATCGGTGTCGGTGAGGCGGCGGCGTTCACGGCCGTCGGGGGCGATGGTTTCTACCTGGCCCTCTGGGTTGACGAAGGCGATGCGGTTGATAGAGAGGGTGGCGGTTGCGGCGGGGAGGGGGACGGCCGTTGTCGTTGCCTCCTCTCTGGTTAATGGCGCATCTGTTGGCGTTGGTTCCTGGCCTGCCTGCTGTGCGCGGGCTGGCTTGTCCACATCGGCCCATTCTGCTCGCCACTGTGACCACAACCAGGATGCGCCGCTGGCGGCCGACGCCAACAGCGCCGCAACCAGAATCAGGGAAAGACAACCAAACAGCGCGCGCTTGCGTTTTGACCAGCCTATATCTTGTGGGGCAAAGGGTTCCCAATCGTCGTTCATCGTTTACTCGTCATCATCCAATCTACTGTCGTGCAAAAATCGTCCAAAAGTTCGACAAATGGCATTTTAGCACAATGCTTCTCTATCTTTGTTAGCTGCGCCACTTTACTTAGATCGCGTTCAAAATCAGTTTGTGAGGTGTGATACAATCCCGCTTATGAGCAAACAAACACACAATTCCAATGAACAAGCAGACGGCGCCAGGCCAAATGCCCTGGCCGGCTTAATTTTTGCGGCCGGTTCCATCCTGGCCGTCTCTTACCCTGTCCTGGCCTTGTCTACCGGCGTGCGCGCCATTTACCAGATTGTGGAGGGAGACCCCAGCAATTCCCCCTGGCTCACGCTGTTAGGGGCTTCGTTTTACACGATAGCCACGATTGGCTTTGTCAAACAGCCTCGCCCTATCCCCAAAAATTACAAGCCCAAAGCGCCGAGTCAATTTTTCCTGGCGCGTTGGTGGCGGGCGTTAACCCCGGCGCAGGCGTGGAAAGTGTCTATGGGCGTGTTGGTCATCGAGACGGTGATAACGATCCTGGTGGGGACGCTCAGTTATACCAACCCTGACGTGTTCGGCCGTAATGTATGGCAGTTTTTTGGCAAAGATTACGGCTATTTTCCCCTGGTGCAGCCGCTGCTTGGCCTGGCCTGGCTGCTGCACCCGCAAACGCTGCGTAATTATGCCATCAGGCGGAGCTAGAATCGGTAATCGGTGATCGGTAATCGGTAATCGGCGATCCGTATATTCTCTTACATGCGCTTGCGGGCGGCGTTGGCGTGGGCGGTTAGCTGTTCTGCCTGGGCGATGGTGTTGGCGATGGCGCTGAGGGTGGCGGAAGTAGCGTCGTCTAACTGCACAATACTGCTGATTTTGACGAAATCGAAGACGTTGAGCGGCGAGGCGAAGCGGGCGGCGCCGCCGGTGGGCATGACGTGGCTTGGCCCGGCGACGTAATCGCCTAATACTTCAAAGCTGCGTTCGCCGACGAAAAGGCCGCCGGCGTTGGGGATTTTGTCCACGTAGGCGGCCGGATTGCGCGTAGCGATGCAGGTGTGTTCGGCGGCGAAGTCGCTGGCAAGCTGGCACGCTTCGTCTATATCTGTGGTGAGGACGATGCCGCTTTGCCCGTTAAGCGCCTGGGCGATGATGTCGGCGCGGCTGAGATGCTCCATCTGGCGCGCAATTTCGACTTGTACGGCCGTCGCCAATGGCCGCGATGGGGTGAACAGAATGGCGGTCGCCAGCACGTCATGTTCAGCCTGGGCGAGCATGTCGGCGGCGACCCAGGCGGGATCGGCCGTCTCATCGGCGACGACGACGGTTTCGGTGGGGCCATACAGCCCATCAACACCGACAATGCCATAGACCTGCCGCTTGGCGAGGGTGGTGAACAGCCCGCCCGCGCCGACTATTTTGTCTACACGGCGCACGCTTTCTGTGCCAAAAGCCAGCGCCGCCACCGCCTGCGCGCCGCCGAGGGTGTAAATTGTCTCGAGACCACAGATGGCGGCCGCGGCGAGGATGATGTCGTTGACTTTGCCATTTTTGCCGGGCGGAGTGGCGACGACGATGTCGGGCACGCCGGCGACTTGCGCCGGAATGACGGCCATGAGCAGGCTGGAGGGCAGGGGGGCTGTGCCGCCGGGCACGTAGACGCCGACGCGCTGAATGGGGGTGACGCGCTGGCCGAGGACGCCGCCGAGGTCGGTGGTGCTCCAGTTGGGGAGGGGCTGCTTTTCGTGAAAGGCGCGGATGCGGGCAGCGGCCGTTTGCAGGGCGGTGAGAAGTTCGGTGGGGATGCGGGTGACGGCCGTTGTCACCTCATCTTTCTCTACCAGCAAACTTCCCATTCTTACTCCATCAATCTTCTCTGTCCAATCCCGCAGGGCGGCGTCCCCTTGTTGGCGCGTGTCCTGCAAAATGCGGCGCACGGCGTTGTCGGGCGTGGCCCCCTTGCCAAACAGGCGGTCTAAGCCAGCCTGTAACCCGGCCGGGATGGTTGGTTCCAGCGCCATGTCGCGGCGCAAAATGGTTTGTTGTGCTGCGGTGACGGTGTAGAGCTTAATCATGATGTTTCTCCGGGATCCTGCAAGGCGGTGAGCATTTGCCGATACCGCTCTGGCTCTTCCTCAAAAATGTAGGTGAGGGGTGCGGCAATGACGCCGCTGCCACCGATGGCGCGCAGGTCGGCAATGGCCGCGACCAGGCTGTCTTTGCGCACAACGATGCTGACGGAGAACCATTGTTCACGGGAACCGGGCGCGGACATGACGGGGGCGATGGTGGGGCCTTGCAAACCGGCGATGGTCGGCCGTTGGGCCATTTGGCGCACAATGGTTTGCGCCGACTCGCCGCGCACGTTGGCGATGATCAGGTAGGAACCCTGGGCGCGCAGGTACGCTTCAATGTATTCTAACAGCGCGCGGGCGACGGCGCGCGCTTCGGGCCGGCTTTGCAAAGCGGCGCGGTTGGCAATGAGCACGGCCTGGGAGGCGAGGATTTGGCCGTCGTCGAGGGGGCGCAGGTGGTTGTCGCGCAGGGTAAGGCCGCTGGAAACCAGGTCGGCGATGAGGTCGGCGTAGCCGACGGCGGGGGCGATTTCTAGCGTGCCTTCGGCGTCAATGAGTTTGACGGGGGTGATGGCGTGTTGTTGCAGAAATTTGGCGGTGGTGTGGGGGAATTTGGTGGCGATGCGCAGGGAACGGCCGTTTTCCGCCAATTCCGCTGCCCATGCCCGCAGGTCCGCCATCGCGCGCGCGGATGAACTTTCCGGGGTGGCGAGGTGGAGGGCGCAGTGGCCGAAGCCGAGGGCGTCGTGCAGCAGTAAAATGGGCTGGTCGCCGTTGATGCTGCCCTTTTCGGCCACAATGTCGTAGCCGGTGATGCCAAAATCTATGCTGCCCTGGCGCACGCCGACGACGATGTCGCCGGGGCGCTGGAAGATGACGGTGACGCCGGGCAGGACGGGGATGGTGGCCTGGTATTGGCGCGGGTTGGGGCGGCGTACTTTCAGGCCGGCGTCGGCGAGCAGCGCCAGGGAATCGTCGGCCAGCGCCCCTTTGCTGGGGAGGGCGATGCGGATGTCTGTTCGGGTCATGGTGGTCTCATACATGAGGTAAGTCGTGTTCGTCGGGCGTCGGACGTCGGGTTATTGTTGGCGTTCGTAATAGTTGGCGCGAGCCTGGGCGGTGACACGGTGGAGGATGTTGGTGAGTTTGTCGGTAACGGCCGTTAAGTCTACTTTGGGCGGCACTTCGATGGGTTCGCCGACTTGTACGGAAATACGGCTGAAGGGGTAGGGGGTGACGTAGGTGTCCCAGCGGGGCAGCCGGTAGCCGTGACGGGCGTAGGCGCCCAGGGGCAAAATGAGGGCGCGCGCTTTTTGGGCGATGAAGGCGACGCCTGGTTTGGCGACGTAAGCTGGCCCATGGGGGCCGTCGGGAGTGATGTAGCAGTTTTTGCCTTGTTTGACTGTCTGGACGAGGGAGATGAGTTGGCGCGCCACGCCGACGCTGGCGGTGTCTTCCAGGTCCATGGGGAAGGGGGTGGCCCCCATTTTTGTGGCAAAAATTTTGAGCGATTCGCCGCGCCAATCGTTGGGCATGAGGAGAACAATGTTGTCGGTGTCGAGCCGATTGGTGAGCAGCCCGACGAGCATCATGGTCATGCCATGCCAGGCGGTGAGGATGAGGGGTTTGCCGCTGGTCGCGGCTTGTTGCAGGCATTCGCTGCCATTCACCTGGAAACGGCCGTAGCGCTTCACCATTTGTCCCAGGGCATATAAAAAGGTTCCATTGAGTTTGTGACGAAATTGTGCCATGTTAGATGTAGGTCTGCGTAGATGAGCCTGGCGCTAAATTCCAGGTCAGGGTTGCGGGGTTTAAGACCAGTTCGTGTACCTGGTTGGCGGCGAGGATGATGAGGATGTGACGGCCGTTGGCGTCTACCCACTGCCGCCCTTGTTCTACCATCTGCCACTGGTCTCCGGTTTTAATTCGTTTGACCTGTACGGTCCCTGTTGGGGAAAACGTACATTCCACGCTCACTTGCATTGCGTCCTCACCGTTTACGCCAAAACCAGGCTAACTTGCGATATTTTACCCATTCATAATACGCCATATAAAGGCTCAGGCGCAGGCCGTGCCCGCCATCAGTATACCCTTTAAGCGTGACAAAGCGCCACCAAAATTGGCGCAGCGGCTGCAAAATGTAGTTGTGCGGGCGTGGGCGGACGCCGTTGGCCTGGAGGATGGAGGCTTCGTAGTTGGCGTAGGCGCGCTGCTTGGCGTGGAAGTGGGCTGTGTCGCGGTAGTTGTAGTGGAGCAGGGAGTTTTCCAGGGCGCCGATGTCGCCGTCTACGTTGGCGATCTCGTGTACGGGGCGTTCGTAGCGGACGTGCCCCTGTTTGAATAAGCGCAGTTGGTAATCGGGATACCAGCCGGTTGCCCGTGTGAGTTTGCCGAAAATGTAATTGTGGCGGGGGACGCGCCAGCCTCTTTCGGGGCGATTGTTGATGACGTGGCGGATTTCATTGCCCAGGACGGCCGTTCCCCGTTCATCGGCATCCACGAAGAAGACCCAATCGGTGTGGATGCGGTCGAGGGCGGCGTTGCGCTGCTGGGCGTAGTTCTCGAAGGGGTTTTGCATGACTTCAGCGCCGGCCGCTGTGGCTAAGGCGGCCGTTTCGTCCTGGCTGTAGCTGTCGAAAACGACGACGCGGTCAGCCCACTCCAGGCTGGCAATGCACGCCTGGATGTGCGCCGCTTCGTTGAAGGTGAGGATGACGGCCGTTAACTCGGCCGTGACGGCCGTTAATTCAGCTGTCACGGCCGTTGCTGCTGGCGCCCATTGCGGGAGCGGTTGGTTTGCAGTCACCGTCATGATCCTATTTGGCTCCCTTCCAAATATCAATGATCTGGAGGTAGGCTTGTTTCAATTGAGGGTCATTGGTTTGCGCCATTTTTTTCTTCATGCCGGCAGCTACTAACCAACTGGCAACGGTAATGGTCAGTTTGTTGTGGTGTCTACGGTATAATTGCGCACGGCTGCGCCACAGGTTGACAACAGATTCGGCCGGTACCTGGCGCGTGCTTTCACCCCCATAATGGACAATTTCGGCGGCGGGGACATTCTGGAA
>JACSRF010000482.1 GCA_014879875.1 Anaerolinea sp. | reverse complement strand
GGGGCGCACCACGAATGAATGAAAATTTGTAGTCCGAACATCCTTGTTCGGACATTCGGACATCGAACAAGGATGTTCGATTTACACAGGAGATTGTTATGGCGAATCTCGACCTTCCAGCTTTGCAGCGACCTTCTTTTTTTGAGGGCCAGCGGTTAACGGCCGTTGACCTGGCCGACGTGCAAAGTTATCACCGCGAATTACGCTGGCTGCACAACCGCAGCCTGCACAACTGGGGTATTGCCTTTGGCCTGGCCGTGACGGGTAAACGGGGTCAGCGTGCCGTGCAAATACAGGGCGGGCTGGCCCTGGACTGCCGCGGCCGCGAACTCATCCTCAGCGACGGCCTGGAACTGCCCATCCCCGCCGTCGCCGGAGCCAGCAATGGTCACGGCCCGGCCAATTATTACCTGACCCTGCGCTACGCCACCGACGCTGACCTGGTTCCAGAGATCCGCGCCGGCGTCTGTGGCGCGTCTGGCGCGGTGCGGCGGCCGGAGCAGCCGTTGGTGCGCTGGCAAGACCCGAATGAAGATTACCAGCACGGCCTGGACATCGTGCTGGCCTCCATAGAAGTGCAGAACTGTCAGCTTCTCAAAGACATATCGGCGGTCGAACGGCGCGACGCCTTACCGGCGCAGCAGCCTTACGTCGCCGCCGGTCAGACCAAAGCCGGGCAAACAAACTGGCGCTTGTGGCCGGACGCCGAAAACCCGGTGGGCGTAGCCACGACGGTAGCCACCACCAGCGCCGGATTCCGTACCACGCCCCGTTACCAGGCGCACATCATGGGCCAGCGCCGCTTCAACCTGGATGACCACGAGCGGGATGGGCTGGTGGACGGGTACGCGCAAATTTCGCTGCCTGCGGCCGCCTCATTTGAATTAATCGTTTTGCTGCCGGCCGGTATGGCCGGTCCTGGGGCGATTTTGAACCCGCCGGTCATCTTCAGCGAAGATTTTATGCTGCGCCTGAGCCAGTTCAGCGAACCAGGCGATTTGGGCTGGTACGTGGTCTGGATGGGCATTGAGGGCTGATTGCCCGGAAAAAGCATCATGTAGATACTTGGAGGTGGTGAACTGTGACTACAAACGGCAGCTTTCTCTATGTCAATCATCAGAACCGCTGGCGTGACCCTATGTTAAGCGGTTTGGTCAACAAGGACGGCGTTTTGCACCTGGCGCAGGTTCCGGGCCAGGCGGAAAACGTTGGGCCGCCGCTGGCCGCGTCGGCGCAGTTGGCCGGGCCGGCGGGCATCGGCGCGGATCGTCAGGGCAACCTGTATCTGGCCGACCCGGCCGGCCAGCGGATTATCCGGGTGGATGCCTGCGATGGAACCAGCGCGCCGCTGCCCTGCCTGCGCGGCCCGGGCGCCGACCCTGGTCAGCTTAACGGGCCGCGCGGCCTGGCCGTTGGCCCTCGCCAAACGTTGTACGTCGCCGACAGCGGCAATCACCGGCTCCAGGTGGTTGACCTGGCGACGCAGCAGGTACGGGCCATTTGGGGTCAGCCTGATCCGTATGCCGCGCCGCAGCCAGGAGACGCGCCTGATCGCTTGAATGAGCCGTGGGACGTGGCTGTGGATCAGGCGGGGAGCGTGTATGTGGCCGATTACGGCAACCGGCGGGTGCAAAAATGGACGGCCGTCGGCCAACCCCAACCTGATTTCTGGCTTACCATGCAAAACCAGACGGCCGTTCCCCAGGAACCATCCGCCGTCGCCATCATTTTGGTAGAGGGTGAGGAACGGCTGCTCATACTCGACCGGGCCGACAACCGGGCGCTGGTATACCGGCGCAGCGGCGTCTTCGACGAGGAGGCAACCGGGCGTTGGGCCGAAGTCCCGGCCCAGGTCGGCCTGCTGGTAGACGCCATCGCCGACGATGAATTTCTCTACGTGGCCGACGCGAGCAACGGCCGTGTGCTGGTGTTCGATCAGGCCGGCGTTTTCATGGGTCTGGCGCAGGGAGGGCCTACTTCGGTGGCCGGGCTGGCGTTGGACTGCCAGGGGCGGCTGCTAATACATCCGGGTGGCGGGGCTGCTGCGCGGATGCTGCAACCCGCCGCCGCCTATGCCTTGTGTGGCGTGGCCCTGCCTGGCCCCCTGACGGTCGGTTCAGATTTGACCCGCTGGCAGCGGCTCCAGGTGACATCCGGGGAACTGCCGCCCGGCAGCCACGTTCAGTTCTTCACCCTGGTCAGCAATGGGGACGAGCAGCCTGCTTTGCCTGTGGTTTGTGGCGGGACGGCCGTCACACCCCTGACAACGACAAATCCGACCATTACCCCCCTGGACAACTGGCGGGTCGCGCCGGTAGATGGGTTGGATCTGCTTCTAGCGCACGAACCGGGCCGTAATCTGTGGCTGGCCGTCCTCTTTCAGGGCAATAGCCAGGCATCACCCACCCTGGAACAAATTCGGCTGGCCTATGATCAGGAAACGTGGGCGCGTTACCTGCCCGCCGTTTACCAGAACGATCCGGTCAACATGGCCCGGCTCGATCCGGCGCTGGCTTTGTTTGAAAGCCTGCTGAACGACGAAGAAGCGCTGCTGGACAGCCTGCCCCGACTGTTTGATCCCGCGGCTGCGCCCGATGAGGCTGCGCCTGGCTCCTGGCTAGATTGGCTGTCCGGCTGGCTGGCCTTCCGCCTGGACGAAACCTGGTCTGAGACCAGGCGGCGGGCTGCCCTGGCCGCGGCGTTCCGCCAATACGGCCGGCGTGGTACGGTGGAAAGTTTGCGCTGGTTCATCGCCCAATATGCCGGAGCGACAGCCCACATCAGCGAACCGGCCGGCCAGATGGCGCTGTGGACGTTGGGCGAATTTTCCCACCTCGGTTTTGAAACCATGCTGGCGCCGGCGGAGGCGCAGGGAGCGGTGGTGGGCACAACGGCCGTTTTGGATCGCTCGCATCTCATTCAAGACGAGGCATATGGCGCGCCCCTTTTTGGCGACGTGGCCCACCGCTTCTGCGTCCAGGTATACGCTGCCGACCTGGCCGGCAGCGACACCACGTTAGACCAGGTGCGCCAGGTATTGGACCGGGAAAAACCGGCCCACACCCTGTACCACCTCTGCGAAATTGACGCCCGTATGCGCGTGGGTTTTCAGGCGCGCCTGGGCATAGACACCATCGTCGCCGGGCCGCCACCCGACCTGGCGCTCACTTATTCAGCACAACTGGGTTATGACACCGTTTTACCCGCGCCGCCAGAGAGGGCAGCGCGGGCAATTGGCGGTGGAACCCGTGTCGGTTCAAAAACGAGACTCGTTTAAGGAGGTTCTCATGGCAAATCATTTGAATGCAGACCTGGCTGCACTGCGGCAGCTAACTGCTCCCGCCCGCAACAATTATTTTTACGGCAAGCTTCTGGACGTGATGCACTTCCAGATGGAGCAGTCCTATTTCAACCGCAAACGATGGCTGCTCAACCGGCTGGGCCTGGGCAGCGGCGTGTTGTGCGGGCTGGAACTGGTCGTCGCCGACAACGGGCAGTCTGTCTGGCTGCGGCCGGGGGTGGCGATTGACCCGTTGGGGCGCGAAATTATCGTTCCGGCCCCGTTCTGCCTGGAAAATCCGCGCCAACCGACCGATGAGGGGGGACGGCCGTCAGGCGATCCTATTCCTGGCGAGGGTGTTGTCACCATCTGCCTGGGCTACCACGAATGCGCTGCCGAACCGGTTCCGGTACTGGTGGGCGACTGCGACACGCGCCAGGAATGCGCCCCCAGTACCATCCGCGAACGCTTCCGTGTGTTGGTGCGCACCGGCGCGCCGGTGCAGCGACTGGGGCAGATCGGTGACGAAGAATGCCAGGCCATCTTCCCCGGTGGCGAGGTGGCGGCGGAATTTGACCACCACCTGGCAGCCTGCGAGACCCTGACCGGCCCTTGCCTGGAACCAGACGCCCACTGTGTTATCCTGGGAACGATCACCCTGCCCGCCGCTGCTGATGATCCGGTAACGGTGGATGGCTGCACGTACCGGACGACAGTGTACAGCAACAGCCTGCTGTGGGAACTGATGACCTGCCTGGCGGATCGCGTAGACCGCTGCTGCCAGACCCGCGTGCTGCGCTACGTCTCCGGCGACGCCCAACAGGCTGCGCCGGGCGTGGAACTGCCGCAGCCACTGGTGGTTGAGGTGGTGGACGGTGCAGGGCAGCCGGTGGCCGATGAGGTTGTGACCTTCCGGGTGCGGGGCGGCGGCGGCGCGGTCATGCCAGGCAGCATCGCCAGCGATGCCAACGGGCAGGCGGAAACCCGGTGGACGCCAGGGCCAAACGCCGGTTTAAACACCATGGAAGCGACCATTGCTTCCGGTTCTCACGTCGCCTTTTTGGCGATGGGCGTCGTGGAGGGCGGTGAACCACCAGGCTGTGTTGACTTTGAGGACCTGCCGCTGGAAAGCGCGTATCGCGTCGGCGATACGTTCGTCGCTTCCGGCGTCAGCGTGACCGGTCAGACGTTTTTCTGGAGCAACGGCACGGCTACCGACAATGGTTTTGCGCGGGTGGAGGGCGGCGGACTGGCCGGCGGTTCCGGACAGGATATTCAGGTCAACAACATTAATCTTGCTTTTGATTTTGGCGTTCCCCTGCCAGGACTCTCCTTGCGCTTTGGCGAGTATGGCGGCAATTTGAATGTCGAAGTTAATGGCGATTTGCGCAACTTTGAAAATTTCGCCGACATTGACGGCTTGCAGGTCGGCGGCGTTGACGTGGCCGTGACGGCCGGTCAGGGGAACGACCAGGGCCGGCTGACGCTGACGGGCACGATCAACTCTTTCGCCATTGGTGGACAGGAATTGTGGCTGGACGACGTTTGCCCCACAACCATGCCCACGGCCGCGCCGCCTGTCGTGGAGGGGATGTGGCCCACCAACGCGGGCAATATCTGGGATAGTGATGAATGGCGGGAACTGTGGTTTGAACGGCCGCGCCTGGCTATCGCCTTTGATCGACCGCTGCGCGAAGACCAGTTGGCGGACCGGGCTTTGGTAAATGATTGGCTGCGCGTCTGGCAGGTATTGGACCGGGGTGAAATTGTTGTACGCCGTCTCAATCCGGCGCTCATGGACATCACAGACAATTTCCTGGACCTGACTGGCTTCATTGCGGTCTATGCATTGGACGTGGAAAACCGGGAAGAGCCGGCGCGTTATCTGGTACAAATGCAGGCCCGGAATGGCAATATCACTGACGTCGGCAGCCCTCCGCTCACCTTAGACGCTGAGTTCAGGGGCAGTCGCCTGACTGTGGCGCAGCTCAATGTCATCTGGGATATTGCCGATGAGCGTGTCTTTGGCGAGCGTGACATCTGGGAGCGGCTGGTGGACACGGGAGCAGTTTTGCCCCAGTCTGGCGATGGCGTGGAAGACGGCCGTTTCCACGGCTGGTTTGAAATTATACCGGAATAGGCAGTGGTCAGTGTTCAGTCGGCCAGGCAGCTGCCCACTGGTTACTGACAACCGATAACCGTTTTCACGGGAGGTAACTATGAGTCATTACGAATTAACTATTTGTCAACCTGACGGGGCAATTGGCCTGGAACGGACGCGCTTTTTCCCGCGCCAGCTCATCGGACCAGATGATTTGACACAAGACCAGATTTATTTTCGGGACAAACTGCGCCGCCACAACCGCTTTTTGCACGGCTGGGGCGTGGTTTGTGGCGCAGAAGTGCGGCTGGGTCAGGAAGATTGCCAGATTGTCGTGGCCCCTGGCTATATTCTGGGGCCGTATGGCGACGAGATCATGATCAACGAGGAAGTGATGGTAGACCTGTGCCGTGAGGGGTTGGATGGTAACGCCGTCTCGCCATGCGGCGATGCCATGGACCCCTGGTGCAGCGACGTGCGGGTGAATCGCCAGGCGGGCCAGCGGTTGTACGTAGCCGTGAAATATGCCGAGTGTCAGTCACGGCCGGTGCGGGTGCAGGCCAACGGCTGTGGCTGTAATGAGGCGGAGTGTGAATACAGCCGGGTACGGGACAGCTTTGCCATCAAGGTACTGACCAGCCTGCCTTCGGGTTACGCCGATCCTATGCCTCAGCCAACGCTGCGCGGCGTTCTGACCTGTCCCACCAACGCCAACGGCGAACCGCAAGCCCGCCCCTGCCCGGACTGCCCGCCCGAACCGTGGGTCATCCTGGCGGATGTGGTGTTGGGCGCGGACGGTGCAATTGAAACGATTGATTGTTTCCGCCACCGTCGCTACGTCGCTTCCTTTGCCAGCTTTTATTTCCTGTGCCAGACGGAACGGGTGGCGGGCATTCGCGGCGATGTGTTGATAGACAGAACGGCCGAGGTTGCCGGCGCAGGTGCGGCTAACGTCCTGGTTGCCGCGCGCCGGCCGGATCGCACGGCCGTTTATATCCCCGCCTATTTCACCGTCCAACCGGGCGAGACGTATGCCAGCTTCCTGGTGCGCGAGGGGTACCGTGAATTATACGACCCGGCACGGGAAACGAGCTTTACCCTGGCTGAACTGTACGCCATGGCCGGGGTCAACCCGGCAGAGGTGATTCGCGGCGTCGCCGAAGCGGTGACGCCGTTGGAAGGGGTGACGCTGCGGGTGAATGAACTACGGTCAACCCAGGCTAACCTGGCCGAGGCGCTGGACCTGAGCGGCACAGACGCGCTGCGGACTGATTTTGCCAATGCCCCGGCGGCGGCTGATGGACTTTCGGCCATTGCCATTCGGGGCATCGGCCCGCGTTCCACACTAGGGCAAAAGTTGGCGAACATGACCATCGCCGACGTGGCCGGTCATGACCGGGAAGCGTTTATCGCCACGGCGTTGGAAGGGGTTGCGGCCAGGCAGCGCACGGCCGTGGAAAATCAGGCTGGCGAGGTGTGGGACAATGCCAGGCGGGTGGTAACTATCAGCCGAAACTGGCGGTAAGGAACGAGGATTAAATAACCTACGGAACTTCAGGGCGTCATGCCCCCGCGTAGGCGTGGGGCAGGCATCCACTCCTGCAAAAACATGGATTCCCGCCTTCGCGGGAATGACAACGCGTGGCCGAAATGAAGACTATCCACCGTTATTTCACAAACTCTGGCGTTTCTGAACGTTCCCGTTTTAGCCGATGGTAAGAAACGTTCAAGTAGGCGCCAAAGAGAAAGATAAGCCCGCTCAGGTAAGCCCAGGTCAGGAAAGCGATAATAGCCGCCACTGAACCATAAACCAGATTCGAGGCAAAGATGTAGGTGGCAATAAAGAATAAGAACGTTTTCTTGGCCAACTCCCAGAGGAGACCGGCGGCAATCGCGCCGGGCAAAATTTCGCGCCAGGTAGAATTTCCATGGGGAAGCATCAGGTAAAGAACCAGAAACAAGGCCACATCTAGTAAGATGACCACTCCCAAACTGACGCCGCCCACTATCTGCATGATGTAGTCGGGCAATAGAGCGCGCAGGGCGGTGATCAGGCTGCCGGCAAATGAAGCCATGAAGAGAGCCGGGACAACGAAAGCCAGGACAAGCATGATGGCCAGACCGCGCTGCCGCCAGAGAGGGCGTCTGTGTTTAATACCCCAAATTTCATGAAGGCTGCTGGTCAGTATGTAAAAAATGGTAGAGGAAGACCAGATCAGACCCACTAAAGCGATACCGGTAACTGGTCCGCGCTCCAGGATGATGTCGTCAATGTTCTGACCCAACAGCTGCCCCAGGGCCGGAGCAACAAACTCTAGCCTTTCTATGATGAGGTGCTGGTCCATCAACGAGCCGAGCCTGAAGCTGGCAATGGCGATGCTCAAGAGAATGAGAGGAAAGAGGGAGAAGAGGGCAAAGTAAGCAATGGCCGCGGCCCTGATCACCGAATTGGGCTTTAAGGCTTCCTGAAGCGCGCTCGCCAACAGTCCCAACCAGCCGCGCGTCTGCTTGTTGAGCCAATGTCCGTGACGGATACCTTCTCGCCAAAGCTGCATCATGATTTCAGAGCCAGGCGCGCCACGGCCGCTGCCAGTTCTTCTGTTCCTATTGGTTTGAGCAGCCAGCCAGCCAACCCCTGGGTTTGCAGCGCGTGCAATTCAGCTTCCATGGGGTGACCACTCAGGATCATGACTGGCACGGTCAGACCACGTTGTCGCAGCGCTTGAAATAACGCCTTGCCGCCCATCTCTGGCATGACCAGATCGCTGAGTACCAGGGCAATGTCCTGCCCTGGCGCGGCGTCACCACTACGTCCTGAGCCATTGGCGGGATCTTCTGTCTGTTTGTCCAGAATCGCCAACGCCTCACGGCCGTTTGCCGCGGTCAGTACCTGATAGTTCAGATCAACCAGAATGCTGGCCAATGCCTGGCGCAAAACTTCGTTGTCCTCCACGATCAGGATAGTCTGGCCGTGTCCCTGGAGCGGGGGCGATTGGGTTACGGCCGTTGTTCTCGGTGACGCTGCGGCCAACGCCGGTAGGTAGATGATGAAGGTTGTGCCCCGGCCTACTTCTGTCTGCACGTCAATATGCCCGTGGTGCTGTTTGACAATGCCATAGACCTGGGCCAGCCCCAGCCCACTGCCTCGGCCCGGTTCTTTGGTGGTGAAAAACGGCTCAAAGATGTGCGCCAGCGCCACCGGCGGAATGCCGTCGCCGGTGTCGCTGACGGTTATCTGCACCCAATCCCCGGCGGCCATGTCGGGCAGGGGCGTGGCATGGTCGCTTTCCAGCCGGAATGATTCCAGGCTGAAGCGCAGATCGCCCCCGTGGGGCATCGCGTCGCGGGCGTTGAGAACCAGGTTGGTGAATAGCTGCTGGAGGCGCGTTGGGTCGGCTTTGATGATGTAACCGTCATCATCGCTAAAATGAATCTTGATGGACTCCGGTATGGTAGATTGCCACAATTCAACCTGCTCTTGGAGAAAGAACGCCAGGTCCAACGGATGGGCTTGCAGCACGGCGCGACGGCTGAAATCCAGGATTTGCTGCACCAGGTGGGCCGCACGTCTGGTCTGGTAGCCGATGGTCTCTAAGCGATTGTGAAGTTTGGGGGGCAGATCGGGAGCGCTCAGGCTTAGATCAATGTAGAGGGTGATGACCGCCAGGATGTTGTTGAAATCGTGGGCGATACCGGCAGCCATCTGCCCCACGGCCGCCAGCCGCTCTTGCTGTACCAACTGCGCCTGCGCCTGGCGTAGTTCAGTAATCGTTTCTTCCAGGAGGTGGTGGCTTTGCCGCAGCGCTTCCACCGCCTGTCTGCGCGCGCGAATATCGCTGATGATAACGCGGCACGTATCCTCCTCATCAGCGTTCTGTACCTTAATCGCTTCTAACTGTGCCCAAAAGGAGTCGCCGTTGGCGTGTAACAGCCGCAGTTCGCAGGCCTGTGGCGCGCCGGTGGTAAAAAGCTGCCGGCGATGCTGGTAAAAGATGTCCTGGTCGGCGGGCGAGATGAAGCGGGTTAACGGCCGTTGCACAACTTCCTTTCGCGTCACCCCTAACAAATCGGCCAGCGTGAGGTTGGCTTCTAAAACAATTCCCTGTTCGCTGAGGGTGACATAGCCAACCGGGGCCAGATCATACAGGTCAAAATAGCGCGCCCGTGACGCTTCCAATTCCACCTGTGTCCGGCGCAGCTCCTCATTCTGTATTTCCAGCTCTATCTGGTGGACGCGCAGCTCGTGGAGTAACTGCTGCCCTTCTTCGGGCGACAAAGCGGTTGGGTCTTCCGGTATCTGGGTGACGATTGCTTCAGCGCGCTGGCGCACGGCCCTGGAAGAATTCATCGCAGTTTCGTTCATGGCTCTTTCTCCATCTGATCTTCCTCTAATGTGTAAACGACGTTTTCGTCTTTGCATGTGTAGGCCAATTTGTCAAATTGCCCTACATGGCGACTTCTTAGGTCTGGCCTATTTGCCGCTCGGTGGTGGCAATGGCATAGACCTCGCCGGCTTCGTCAATCAGCGCCGTGGCCGTTAAGTAGACGTCCACGATCCGACCGTCTTTACACAACCGGCGGGTGTGATATGGCTTTAGAACGGCCGCCTGGCTCAACTGCTGGATCGCCTCGATCTCTTGCGCGTGCAGATCTGGGGGAATCCGGTCACGGTTGTTCAACGCCAACGCCTCTGTTTCACGCCAACCGTATAACCGCTCGGCGGCCGGGTTCCAGGCTAAAATGTTATCCTGCAAATCTTGCAACGTGATGGCGTCGCTGGCGTCGCGCACCACCACCGCCAGTCGTTGCAGCGCCTCCGCCTTTTTGATGCGGGTGATGTCTACAAAGGTTATCACCGCTCCCTCGATCACATTTTCCAGGGTGCGATAGGGGCGAATGCCCAGCATGTACCAGTCGCCCGTCGGGGTTTGTACTTCGATCTCTTTGGGCGCCAGGTTGTCTAACACCGCCTGCACGTCGGCTGTCAGGCGGTCATACCCCGCCAGATTGGCGGTGATGTGGCCCACCGGCCGGCCGATGTCGGTGGGGATGAGGTGGATGATCTGCGTCACGGTCGGGGTGAAGCGTTGGATCCGCAGCTGATGATCCACAAAAATAGTGCCTACGCCGGTCCCGGCGAGCAGGTTGTTCATGTCGTTGTTGGCCCGCGATAGTTCTGTCACTCGCTGTTGTAGTTCGGTGTTGACGGTGGAGAGTTCTTCGTTGACCGATTGCAGCTCTTCTTTGGAGGTCTCCAGTTCCTCGTTGGTAGACTGGAGTTCTTCGTTGACCGATTGCAGCTCCTCGTTGGTAGATTTTAGCTCTTCGTTAGCCGTTTCCATTTCTTCAACGGCCGTTTGCAAATATTCTTCTTTCGCTTGTAGTTCTTGCTCCAGGGCGGCAATGCGGCTGTCGCTGTCGTCGGTGAGGTGGGTTTCGTCGGGGTTGGGGGCGACGGCCGTTTTCCCGTCATGTTCTTTCACCTCTTTCAGAATGACCAGATACAGCTTTGGTTCGCTGCTGCCGGCAGCGGCCGTTGGCCGCAGCGTCAGATCAACGGCGGTAAAACCGCCGTTCGTTTTCACCCGCAGGCCAGGGTGGGACACCGGGACGTGGTTGGTCGCTGCTTGATGCAAGGCGGAGGTTAACGGCCGTCGCAGCCCCTCGCGGGCCATCGTCAGAATGTTGCTGATGCCGGCTTCACCGGGGACCGGTTCCAGATAGCGCCCGGTACGGCCGTGAATGTAAAAGATGTCGCCCTGCGCGTTGACCAGAACCGCTGCCGGAGTGTACTCGTCCAGCAGCGTTTGTTCGGTCAGTTTCCGCATGGGCGGTTTACCCTCGGTCGCGGCTCTGGTTAACGGCCGTCGGGCAGTGCGGGTGATTGTTGACGACGGGGTAAGGTGATCCAACCTGGGGTAGCTGGCGCCAGACGCTTCTTCCTGCCGTTGGTACAGCTTCCATTTACGGTCCAACGTGGCAAAGAGTTGGATAAACTCACCCACACTCTCGGAACTGCCCAAAAAGAGCAGGCCGCCGGGGTTCAAGGCATAGTGAAACAAGGGAATGAGCTTCTTTTGCAATCCCCCACCCATATAGATCAGCAGGTTGCGGCAGCTAATCAGGTCCAACCGGGAAAATGGTGGGGCCTGGATCAGGTCATGTTCGGAAAAGATGAGCATGTCGCGGATGCTCTTTTGAATACGATAAACGCTGTTCGTCGGGTCATGAACGAAAAAGCGGCTCAGTCGTTCCGGGGAAACGTCAGCGGCAATGCTGGTCGGGTAAATGCCGGCGCGGGCCGTGGTAATGGCGCGACTGTCAATGTCGGTGGCAAAAATCTGCACCTTAAAGCTCTGCTTCAATGTCACCATCTGTTCTCGAATCAAGATAGCGATAGAATAGGCTTCCTCGCCGGTGGAGCAGCCGGGAACCCAAATACGCACCAATGCCCCGGCGGGCTTATCGGCCAGGAGGCGCGCGATGGCCTGCGACTCCAGGACGGCAAACGCTTCCGGATCACGGAAGAACTGAGTGACGCCAATCAGTAAATCCTGGAAGAGCGCCTCTATCTCGACCGCGTTTTGTTGCAAGTAGCGCACGTACTCGTCAATCTGCGCGATCTGCTGCACCGCCATGCGCCGCTCGATGCGGCGGGTAATCGTGTTCTGTTTGTACTGCGAAAAGTCGCGGCCGGTCTGAGCGCGCAGCAAAATGAATATCTTGCTCAGCCCATCTTCTGTGGAGCGTGGCAGTGAAGCCGGGCGAGGGTTTTTGCCATAAGCATGGGCAACGTAGGCGATGAGTTGAGCCGGCATCTCTGCCGGAAGCAGCACATAGTCCACCAGGCCGGTGGTGATGGCGCTGCGCGGCATCCCGTCAAACTCCGTCGAGTCGGGCGTTTGGGCCATCGCCATGCCGCCAGCCTCCTTGATGGCCCGCAAGCCCAGCGTACCGTCGCTGCCGGTTCCCGACAGCACGATACAGATAGCCTGCTCGCGCAGGTCATGAGCCAGGGAACGGAAAAAGAAATCAATCGGCAGGCGCAACCCATGCCTTTCGCCCATCTCCAACAGATGCAGCTTGCCTTGCGAAAGGGCCATGTCATGATTCGGCGGGATAATGTAGGCGCAGTTGGGCTGCACCGTCATGCCATCTTCTACTTCGTAAACTTGCATCCGGGTGCAGCGCCGCACCAGTTCCGCCAGCAGGCTCTTGTGGTCGGGCGACAAATGCTGCACCAGGACAAAGGCCATGCCGGGATCAGTGTCAGGCGGCATGGCGGCAAAAAACTGTTCAAGCGCTGCCAGGCCACCGGCCGACGCGCCAATGCCGACGGTGGGAAAAGCGCCCACAACCGGGTCGCCCGGTTCCGGCTTTATTTCGACGCTGTTTTCGAGCGGCGCTAATGATGGCTCTTCTATGGTGGCGATGGTTTGTGACTCTGCGTTGGGGTCTTTCTCGCCGGTCATATTCCTCCTCCACGTTAACGGTGTTAACCCGTGTGTCGTTTTCTCTACTGCCGTGGCATCTCTTCACCTGGCAATATGGTCAGGTCTATTGGCTAAAGGGGCGTAGATGTATGTTGCATTGCTGGCTGCCAGGTAATTCCGCGCTTAAGCCTATTATACATGAACAGCGCACAGAGACCTGACAGGTTAGCAAAACCTGTCAGGTCTGCGCTCCACAATTGCTTACGGTACTCATTATTCAGACAGTTTCAAACAATACAGGGCCCTTGTCTCTGATTAATGGTACAGCCAACCCTCACGGCCGGCATCGGCTGGTCAGTGGATTTTTATCTCCGCCAGTTGGGGGAGATAAAGCGCAGCGTGGTGGCTCTTTGGGAATTCGCGGGATGATGCGTGAAACGTGAAACGTGACCAGACAAAATCACGCATCACGCATCACAGCCAAAAATTGTTATAATTTAACCATGAACCATCTCAGGAGAGAAAGCAGATGACGAGGACGAAGATACAAGATGAAGCCATGCCTGCAACAATGTTGGCCCCTTGCGGAATGAATTGCAGGGTGTGCTATGTGCATCTAAAGAAGAAAAAGCCTTGTCTGGGATGTTGGGGGCAAGATGATTCTAAACCCGAACATTGCCGAACGTGTAAAATCAAAACTTGCGCCCTGGAGCAAGGCATTGACTTTTGTTTTAACTGTTCAACTTTCCCCTGCGCAATAATCAAGCGCCTTGACAAAAGCTATCGGCAAAGATATCAAGTAAGTCTAATTGATAATGCCATGAGACTAAAGACCGTTGGCGCAAAACAGTATTTGAAGGAGGAAAGAGACAAGTGGACATGCGCTGATTGCGGGGGCATTGTATCTTTGCATGATCGGGTTTGTTCAGAATGCGGGAAAGCAGGATAAGACTATGTAAATAAGAAAATCCATAACAAACAGATTTCCTAACCACGCATCTATATAATTTGTCTATTGTTTTCCAATCCAAAGAGGAGATCTGTATGAAGCAAATTTTAACAATTGGGCTGTTCCTCGGCATGATGTTTAGCATTTCCGCATGTTTCTCCCAACCATCCGCAGCGGAATCACTTTCGGCTGTAAGTGTTGTCAATACAAACATAGGCGATTTCCAAATTGTTTCATCCCGTTTTGAGGATGAAGTTAAGGGTGACTTGGCTGGATTAAACGAAAAAATTCTTGTGGTCGTCTTAACTCAGCCTGGCTTAAATAAGTTAGATCCCAACACTTTCTCTCTTGAGGATTTTGATCAAGTCCGTAGAGATATTCTCATTGAAGTTGAATGGTTAGAACCGCCCGATTATTCTCTCGCCCATTTGCTAAACATTGATGACAAGTTTTTCACATTATGCTCAATGGCCGGCTGGTTAGAGGAGGATTTTGTGATAGGGTGTAAAGTTCCTGCTCCTGCTGATACATACAAATTACACTGGGGAGAAAATCCTCCAGTTGTACTATCCCCTTAAAGTTCGACTGATGGGGTTTAAGACTATTGGCCTATCATTTGTCAAAAAGTTTAGCGCTTGCATTTTCCACATGTTGAATAATCTGTCGGGGCTGTTCAGTGCCGGAGAACTCCAGCACAATTAAGAACATTTTCTATCTTGCTCGTCCTTTTTGCCGGCGAGAACGGCGCTTTTATTCACGGCAAAACTCAGGTCAGGCTGTACAATAGAGACGGCCGTCTACACCCTCCCACACCCAGCCAGACGGCCAAAAGACGAGCAAGATGCAGACAATAACGGCCGTTTACCCCCTCCTCCCCTTCACCTCCGCCGCCATCACGGCGCTCGTGGGCTTCTACGCCTACCGGCGGCGCGCCGTCAATGCCGCCGCCATTCACCTGGCCGGGATGATGCTGCCTGTCACCATCTGGACAGCCTGTATAGGTCTGCAACGCCTCAGCCAGACCCCCGCCGTCTTCCTGTTTTGGGTTGACGTCTCCTTCACCGCCATCGCCTTTATCCCCGTCACCGCCCTCTTTTTCACCCTGGCCCTCACCGGCTACGACGCCTGGCTCACCTTACCTCGCCGCGCGGCGCTGCTGTCCATCCCCTTGCTCACCACCCTTTTCATCTGGAGCAACGAGGCGCATGGCTGGTTTTTGCAGCAACAAGAAGTGGATTGGGTGAATGGCGTTTTGGACCATACCCAATGGGTTGGCGGCTTTTGGTATCACGTCTATGCCGGGTACAGCACGGCGCTGCTGCTGGCGATTATCGCGCTCACGGCCGTCACTGCCCGACGCGCCCCCCAACCCTTTCGCGGGCAGGCTGCCGCTGTCTTAATCTGGAGCGGACTCACCTTTCTCATCGTCATCCCGTTATCCCTCCTCGGTCAGGGTGGTTCGCGGCTGCTGCCGCTGCTGCCCGCCGTCAATGCCCTCATCTTCGCCTGGGCCACCTTCCGCTTCCGCCTGCTCGACCTGGCCCCCATCGCCCGCGCCGCCCTGGTAGAAAGCGCCCACGACGGCATGTTGGCCCTGGACGACAAAGGGCGCATCGTAGACGCCAATCCTGCCTGGCAAGCCCTCACCGGCCTGGCCCGGCCAGACATCATGGGCCGCGCTCTGGCCGACCTGCCGCCGCCCTGGGCCGAATTGGCCCACGCGGTGGCGCAGCCCGGCTTCCAACAAGAAATAACCATCGAACAGCCCAGCGCCCGCCGCTATCTCCATCTACAAAGCGCGGCGCTCCAGGGGCATAACGGCCGTGCCTCCGGCCATCTCCTCCTCCTCCACGACCTGACCCCCCTCAAGCTGATGGAAACCTTGGAACAGCGCGTGGCCGCCCGCACCCGCGACCTGACCATCCTCTACAACGTCGCCTCCCTCATCAGCCGCGCCCCACCGCTGCCCACCACCCTCGCCGACTGCCTGGCCGCTATCCTGGAAGCAACCCCCGGCGCATCCGGCGCGATTGTGCTGGGCGACGCCGCCGCGCTAGAGGTGGTCGCGCAGCGCGACGCCCACAACCTGGCCGCCGACCCCGCCTTTCAACCGCTCTGGCAGCACATCGCCGCCGGTGAGAATGGCTTTCTCACTCACAACCTGGCCGCCGATCCCCGCATAACCCCCTGGCTGACCGCGCCGCCGCCCTACCCCACGCTCATCGCCGCCCCCATTCGCGCCCAGGCCGAGCCAACCAGTCGCGGGGCGCTGCTGCTGTTCGGCCACACCGCCCCCCGTTTCAACGTCGAAGACCTGGGGCTGCTGCTGGCCGTCGGCGAGCAGATCGGCATCGCCCTGGACAATGATTATTTGCGGCGGCAGGCGGAAACGGCCGTCATCACCGCCGAACGCCACCGCCTGGCCCGCGACCTGCACGACTCCGTAACGCAACTGCTGTACACGCAAATGCTCTTCGCCGACGCCACGCAAAAGCAGCTTCACGCCGGGCGCGCCGACGTCGCCGCCGCCCACCTGGAGCGCCTCAGCGCCACCGCCGGCCAGGCTTTGCGCGAAATGCGCCTGCTCATTTACCAACTGCGCCCGCTGGAACTGGCCCAGGCGAATTTGTACATGGCCGTACAGCGCCGCCTGGAGATGGTGGAGCAGCGCGCCGGGCTGGAAACGCATCTGGAAGGGGAATGGCCGGACAATTGGCCCACGGCCGTTGAAGAAACGCTCTACCGCCTCATCGAAGAGGCGCTGAACAACGCCCTGAAACATGCGGCGGCAACGGCCGTTACCGTCACCCTGTGCCAGAGCAACGGCCGTTTAGAGCTAGAAATCCGCGACGACGGCCGGGGCTTCGACCCCGCCGCCAGCCAACCCGGCCTCGGCCTTACCCACCTGCAAGAACGCGCCGCCCAACTCGGCGGCCACCTGGAAATTATCTCTAAACCCGGCATGGGCACGGCCGTCAAAGCCAGCCTACCACAATCGTCAATCGCAAATCGTAAATCATAAATCGTAAATCGCAAATCGTAAATCGTAAATCCCATGACTCCCATTCACCTCCTCCTCGTAGACGACCACCCCCTGGTACGCGAAGGCTTACGCGCCGTCCTGGGAGCCGAACCCGACATGCGCATCGTCGCCGAAGCGGCCAACGGCCTGGAAGCGGTGCGCCTGGCGCAGCAGCATCAGCCCGACGTCATCATCATGGACGTTCTCATGCCCGGCCAGGACGGCGCCGCCGCCACCGCCGACATTTTACGCCACAATCCGGCCGCTCGCGTCCTCATCCTCACCAGCCTGACGGAAATCGAGCGCATCCTGCCCACCGTGCAGGCCGGGGCGTTGGGCTACGTCGCCAAAAACCGCCCCCCCGCCGAACTGATCGCCGCCATTCGTACCCTGCATCAGGGAGGCGTCCATCTGCCTGGCGGGTTGGCGCGGCGGCTGCTGCACGCCGGCAGCCCCATCCCCGCCACCCCACCGCTAGACGCCCTGACCGAACGCGAACTAGAAATCCTGAAACTGGTGGCGCAAGGGTTGGGCAACGACGCCATCGCCGCGCAGTTGGTCATTTCCAGCCGCACGGTGGGCGTTCACGTCAGCCACATTCTAGACAAGCTCTATCTGGAAAACCGCACGCAAGCGGCGCTTTACGCCCTACGGCATGGCCTGGTCAGCCTCCACGGTTCCGGCTTTGGCGACACGGGGCAGTTGGGCTGAGGGGAGCGTAACCGTAACCCGCAGTCTGCATATCGTGATCCGACTGATTTTCCAGAACTACCCCCCTTCGGCTCACGGCTCACGGATCACCCGCAGCGCGGCCAAAAATTCGGCGGCGGAAAAGCCGCGCAGCAAGGCGCAATCTGCGCCTACGTCCAGAGCTTGCTGCAATTGGGGGATGGTTTCTGCCAGCGCCAGGCAGGGGATGGAAGCAGGCAGCGCCAGCCGCGCCGCCGCCAGCGGCGCGTAGTCGAGGATGAAGAGGTCGGGTGGGGCGGGGAGTTGGGAAACGGCCGTTGCCAACTCCCCCGCCGACTCCACCACCTCCACCAGGCACAATTCCGGCACGGCGGCTAAGAAAGCCAGCAAGTTGCGCCGGTAGGGGCCGGGGGGCATCAACAACATCGTGCAGCACATGGGATCACCTGATTGGTATTATGGAACGGCCGTTACCCCCCACGCATCCGTAAAACCTTCAACTTCCCCTAAAGAATTCTTTACGCCAACTTAAACTTTTTACCGATGCGTCCCAACCCGCCTACCGGTTACAGTTATTTAGATTGGACAAATCTCAGAAGATTTGTCCAATCTTCTTATCATTCAACCTGTCAGGAGAGCCGATCACATGAAATCATACCCTTTCGTCCGTACTGGCCTTATCGTCCTCACCCTTATAGCCCTGCTGCTGACCGCAGCGCCACAATCAGCCCGCGCCGCGGGCCTCATCACCGTCACCAGCGCCGCCGACTCAGTGGGCAGCGACGGCCTCTGCACCCTGCGCGAGGCCATCGCCAACGCCAACAACGACGCGGCCACCTACGGCGACTGTGCCGCTGGCAGCGGCGCGGACACCATCACCTTTGCTCCGGCGCTGGCGGGCGGCATCATCTCACTGACGACTATCGGCGATACCACCCTCGGCCCGACGGCTCTGGGCATTACCAGTAACATTACCATCCTGGGCGACGCTAACGATGGCCTCACCATCGAGCGCAGCGGCAGCGCGCCGGACATGCGCCTATTCTACGTCAGCGCGGGCGGCAACCTCACCCTGAAGTACCTGACCCTGCAAGGCGGCCTGGCGCGCGGCTTTGCTGGTGGGACCGCCTTCAACGGCGGCACAGGCGGCGGTGCAGCCGGTGTAGGCGGCGCCATCTTCAATCGCGGCAGTGTCACCCTGGATAGTGTGACCTTGCTTAATAACCAGGCCATCGGCGGCAACGGCGGCGATAATGTTGACGGTTCCAATTGGTTATACAGCGGCTCTGGCGGCTCCGGGTTGGGCGGTGGCATCTTCAATCGCTCCGCGATGCTGACACTGCTCAATGTGACTCTGGCAAATAATGCCGTCAGCGCCGGCGCCGCGGGTAGCGCAAATGATCCCGGCGCAAATGGCGGCAGAGACGGCAGCGAAATCTACGTTTATGGCAGCGCCAGCGTGGTGAACACCACCAACAGCATAGCAGCCAATAACAGCAGCGCCTACAACCACTTCGTCAACGATGGTGGCACAGTCAACGGCAGCCACAATCTGGTGATGCGCGCCAGCGGCGTCCCGGCGGAGGTTATCCTCAGCGCCGCCGACCCCTTGTTAGAACTGCTGGGCGATAACGGCGGGGCAACATTTACCTTTGCGTTGGAGGCCGGCAGCCCGGCGGTCAATGCCGGGACGGGCAGCGGCGCGCCGGTTCTCGACCAGCGCGGCGCGGGGCGCGACGAAATGCCCGACATCGGCGCGTATGAGGTGATGGGCGGCGAGTGGCTGGTAGACAGCGCCGCCGACACCGTCGCCAACGACGGGCAAACCACCCTGCGCGAAGCCGTGCAGATG
>JACSRF010000584.1 GCA_014879875.1 Anaerolinea sp. | reverse complement strand
AGATTGGTTCAATCTTCGGAGATTGAACCAATCTAAATGGGCAAATTATTTAATTCTCGTTCCTAAGCAGTGTCATTTGAGGTTAAGCGATGATCAAAAAAGCCCGGCTAATTTAAGCCGGGCTTTTTCATAAAAATGGCTATCAAACGGCCGTTCCCCTGCCTACAAGCGTTTCAATTCAGCGCCGCAGCTGCGACAAAAACGGTCGCCGGGCTGCGCCGGTTCGCCGCATTCGTGGCAAAATTTTGCCTTGCCCTGGGTTGGGGCTGCCTGACGTGTTGGGGCAGGCTTGCTGCGGGTGGTTTTAGGCGGCCGTTTCGCCAACGGCCGTTTCCCTGTGCTGCGCTGTTGTGTGGCAAGCTGCCACGTCACGGCAATGGCAATGAGCAGCAGCCCGACCCCGCCCAAAACAATAGCCCAGGTAGACAGGTTGTTGTTGGCGGCGGCCGTTGTGGTACTGACGCCGCTGCTGCCGGTCGTGATGGCTGGTTGGCTGGCAATTGTTAGCGTGCTGCTGCTCATGGCGTAATTCACTTGAATGACGACCGTTTGCCCCGGCGGCGCCGTTTGCGTGGGCAAATTGTGGTAAAGCAAGCCATCGTTCTGGCTGCGTACCGGCGCATTGGCCGCCGGTACTGTCACCAGGGAAACGGCCGCTGTTGGCTGCTGTACCGAGACAAAAAGCTGGTTGACGGCAACGTTGCCCTGCCAGGTATAGGCAAAGCTGCGTTCGTTGCCACTACCGCTGTAAGGCACATAATACTCAACGCGAAAGCCCACGTCTGGCGTGGTAAACGTGATCGTTCCATTGCCCATGACCGGCGTTCCCAGGTCGTCATACATATTGCCCTGGCTGTCTATACGCGCCAGCACATGAAAATCTGCATTGTCAGGCAGGGGAATGGTCACTGTGCCCGGTGCAGATAGCGTGCCGGTGAGCAGCACCAGCACCGCTTCCTGGTCATAATCCGGCCAGAGATCAACGGTGAGTGACTCAATAACTGTAACCGTTGTTTGTGCTTGCAGGGGCGGGGGAGAAAACAGCAGCATAACGAACAGCAGCAGTATAAGCGAATGATGTTTCATGGAACGTAACCTTCTTTTGTTTGTCAGGGGTCAGGCGCGGCCGCGCAGCCGAATGCGATTGGTGCGGCAGGTGGGGCATTCCAGATCGGTGTAATCACGGCCGCAAGTGCGGCAGGTCCGGGTCTGGATTGGCTGTTCATCCTCAAGCGAGCCGAGGACGAGTACCACTTCGGCCGCTGCGTGTTTCTCCAGCCAGGTGTTGAGGTCCTGGTTGCCAATGCGCCAACGGCCGTTTTCATCCCGCGTCAGCAAGCCGGTCATCACCCCCAAATCCATCTCGTAGGCAGCCGAGGCCAGTTTTAAGATTGTTGCACGTCTGATCGCCGACATGATTTCTTCCTCATGGGAATACCCATTCATTTGCCCGAATCTCTAAAGGTTCCTATTATACCGCAACGGTTTCATTTGGAGGTGATGGCAATGGAATTGATGGGAATGGACTTGGCGCAAGAAAGGCTCAGCCGGGATTTAGTTGTCCTGGAAGCAATGGCTGCAGAAATGGATACGTACTTATGTGAAGAGGTGTTGTTTTGGCGCATGGTGCAGCCAGGACTACCCACGTTGACGCTGGGCGGCTATCTGATGCGACAGCATCGTTTGCTGGCGCTGCGGTCGCTGCTGGCGGATGAGGAGGCGCCGCGCCTGGAAACGGCCGTTGCCCAATTCAACACCGCGCTCCATGAGAAAGTGGTGCGCACCGAAGCCAAAGCGCACACGGAACTGGCTGCGCGTATGCGCCAATGGGACGAGTACCTGCGTGACGCGGAATGGCGCAAAACGCCCCTTTACCTGAATTATGGAACGGCCGTCGAAACCCGCGCCATGATCGCCGCATTGGTCATCTTGATGCAAACAAAACCGTACCAGCTACAGCCGGAGAATGTGGGGCAGGTATCTCGCCTGGATCAAACCTTGCAGGCAATGTGGATTTCTGGCGCTTTTGTCTGGCCGGAAGGATGGCAAACGGCTTACCCGCCGGCGGAATATTGGTGGCTGTACGGCCGTCCCCGCTGAGGATAGTAATCGGTGATCAGTAGTCGGTGATCGGTACTGACTACTGATTACTGATTTCCTGCAAAACGCTCTCCAGTTCACCCAGCGAAAACGGCTTTTTCAAGACCGCGCGGCAAACCTGATTCAGTCGTACCAGGGTCGGGCCGGCGTCGCGCGCGCTGGTCATCAGAATAATCGGCACGCTGTGAAAGGCCACATCGCGGTGCAAGGTCATTGCCAGTTCGTACCCATCCATCACCGGCATCTGCAAATCCAACAAGATCAAATCTGGATGATTCGCTTGCGCCAGGACCAACCCTTCGGCGCCATTCACCGCGTTGAGAATGGCCGCGTCTGGTTGCAGTGCGTGCAGCAGGTCGTTGACAATGCTGCGGAACTCGTCGTGATCATCTACTACAAGAATTTGTTTCACAGAACTTTCTCTTTAGCACAATGCATCCAAATTACTCCACCTGACATGGATCAGGGTACCGGCTAACGATTATCAGCCACAGGCTGCCGAAATTGCCCAGGGGATTGGTTGGGCACAAAGTTTGGGTCGCGCCAACGGGTGAAGCGGATGACCTGGCGGGCGACGTGCCAGCCCAGGCGCACGAAACGGCGGTTGGTGATGCGATAGGCCAGCCGCGCCAACCAGACACGTATATTGATCTGCTTGAACAAGGGATCGGCCAATACTCGTTCGCGGTAGGTAGCAAAACTGAAATCCTGCCGGGCAAAGGCGTCCACAACGGCCGTCGCCCCCACACGCCCATACCCCAAGGCAAAGGCGATCCCTTCACCCATTAACGGGTCGGCCCCGGCGGCGTCGCCGACCAGAATGACGCGGGGCATGGCAAAACGGCCGTTCCTGTCAAACCAACGAATCGGATGCCCCTTCAACTGGTACTCGTCCAGGTTTCGTCCCCGTTCGGCCAGCAGCTCACGTAAATCATCTTTCAGCGGCGCCTTCGGCCGTTCCGGCTGGGCGCGGCTGTCAAAGACGCCCCGATTCATAAACGGTTCGCCATGGACGTAGCTGGGGAAATCCCAATAATACCCTTGCAGCCGATCCGTCATCCGTGTGAAGTCAAAAATGGCGATGCCGTCCCGGAATTCGGGCTGCATGTGCGCATTTTCTGGCGTCAACACCTCCAGCAAACGCGCCACGCGGGACTCATCATCCCATTTCAGCGCCCGCCGTACAAAGCTGCGTGAGCCATCGGCGGCCACCAACACACGGGCATGATACGTTGCCCGCTCCGTAATCACTTCTACATAATCCGGGTAGGGGACCACCTGCTTCACCCCTTCCCCCTGGCGTACCGGCGCGCCATAGGCCTCTACCTGCTGCACCAGCCAATGATCAAATTCATCGCGGCGCACAATCCGCAGCACAGGGTTGCCATAAAAGCTGTAGCTCAGTTCTTCGTAAGTCAGGCGTACTTCGCGGATGGCAAAGGTTTTCGGCGCTATTTCTAACCCCAACTGCGCCAGAATATTTTGCCCCAAATGCGTGATACCACCGCCACACAACTTTTCACGGGGATGTGTGGCCTTGTCTACCACAATCATGCGCCCGGCCCATGCTGGATCATGCTGCAATAAATGCAGCGCTGTTGACGTACCCGCCGGCCCCGACCCCACAATCAAGACATCCACCTGTTCAATAGTTGTCATAAGAGCTATCCTAAAAAAATATGCTTGCTGTGGCTCTCTCTCAGCCTGTCAGGGACACTCTCAAACCATGTCACCGCAGCGTGTACATTATAACATTTCTCTCTAAAAACAAAGCCCTTCCTAACCTGGATAAACCAGAAAAGAATTTAACGCAAAGGCGCAAAGAGACAAAGAGGCAAAGAAGAAGAAAATCCTTTGCGCCTTTCTTCCTTTGCCCCTTTGCGTTAAA
>JACSRF010000479.1 GCA_014879875.1 Anaerolinea sp. | reverse complement strand
CATCCTTGTTCGGACAGCGAACAGGGATGTTCGCTTTACAGTAGTCCGAACATCCTTGTTCGGACAGCGCCGATTACCATCACCCGACGCCCGCCAGCCTCATCGTATCCAATGCGATCATCCGCTCCTCATCGGTGGGCACGACAAGAACGGCCGTGCGCCCCCCATCTTGATTGAGCGCCATTTCCCGACCGCCAACGGCCAGGGCGTTGCGTTCGGCGTCCAGCGTGATGCCTAAAAATTCCTGGTTCCGGCAAATTAGCTCTCGAATTTCCGGGCTGTTCTCGCCAATGCCCGCCGTAAACACCAGCACATCCAGCCCACCCATCGCCGCGGCAAACGCGCCGACGTACTTGGTCGCCATGTAGGCAAAAATCTCCATCGCCAACTGGCAGCGCGCATTGCCCGCCCGCGCCGCTTCCGTAATCGTGCGCATGTCATTGCTCAGGCCAGAAACGCCCAACAGCCCGCTCTCTTTGTACAAAATGCGCTCAATTTCGTCTGGCGTTAGACCCAACTGCCGCCGCATGTGGAAGATGAGGCCGGGGTCAATGTCGCCGGAGCGCGTGCCCATCATCACGCCGGAGAAGGTGGCGAAGCCGATGGTGGTGTCTACCGCCTTACCCCCGGCAACGGCCGTCATCGTCACCCCATTCCCCAGGTGAGCCACAACCATCTTCAAGTCGGTTAACGGCCGTGCCAACACCTCCGCCGCTCGTTGGCTGACAAAGCGCACCGACGTGCCATGAAACCCATACTTGCGAATCTTATGCTCCTGGTAAAAGCGATAGGGCAAGGGGTACAGGTACGCCTTCGGCGGCATGGTCTGGTTAAACGCCGTGTCAAACACAGCCACATGGGGTACAGCGGGCAGCAGCGCCAGCCCTTCGCGGATGCCGATCAGGTTCGGCGGGTTGTGCAGCGGCGCCAGCGGCACGCACTCCTCCATTTTAGCGATCACGTCGTCGTCAATCAGCGTCGAGGCAATGAACAAGTCCGCCCCATGCACCGCCCGGTGGCCCACCGCCTCAATTTCGTGAATATCGCCGATCGCCCCATACTCAGGATGCAGTAAATTGCGGATGCAAATCTCGAATGCCTGGTGATGGTTGGCAACGGCCGTCACCTCCTGCACCTTGCGCCCACCCACCTCCTGCTCAAAACAGGACCCCGTTTCGCCAATGCGGCTGACAATGCCCCTGGCAACCACGCGGGTGACATCGGTGGTGAACAACTGATATTTAATGGTCGAACTGCCGCAATTAATCGTCAAGATCATGTGTCACCTTGTCTGCATATGCCTGTCAGGTCTCGTAACTCATTCATCATAAAAGGTTTCCCCCTTACCCCACAATCCAATAAATCATGCCCGCTATACACTTTTCCACGGTATTGGCGCTGCGGTTCATACGTTGGGACAACGGCCGTTACCCACCCATACCTCCACGCGCCACCTTTCCTTATAAAGAAGGCCGTTTCACGGTCAACAAACCGCCACAAAGCCGCCACCGCCCCGTCCCTACACAAGCTGCACAACAAAAACATCGTTGAATTGTGTAAACCCACCATTGATTCGTGAATTGAACCCACCCAACCCCGCCTGCTATGCTAAAGCAGTTATGACAAACCTGTTCCACAGCCCAGAACCAACCGGCCCCACCCACGTCTCCAGCCGCATCATTCAGGAGTACGTGCCCGGCCGTCAAGTCACCATCGCCCACGTCATCGCCAACCCCGACAAGCCGCTGTGCCAACGGGTCGGCCTGAACGAAGCGGAAGCGATTGGCATCATGACCATCACCCCTGGCGAAAGCGCCATCATCGCCGGAGACCTGGCTCTGAAAGCGGCCGATGTGGAAATCGGCTTTTTAGATCGGTTTAGCGGCACGTTGGTCATTAGCGGCCGTTTATCCAGCGTCCAGGCAGCGTTGGAAACGGCCAACCGGGGTATGCACGAAATTCTCGGCTTCTACCCCGCCCAAATTACGCGGACCTGAGCATGATGAGCAAGCCGGCAGCGCAAAGAGTATCTCTCAATGGTGTGGTCACAACGGCCGTTCCCACCCCCTGGCGCTTCATCCTCATGGGCGGCGTTGGCGCGGGCAAAACCACCCTACTGCGCGCCCTGGAACAAAAAGACCCGACCACTACACGCAAAACACAAATGGTAGACTACGCCGGTTGGGGTATAGACACCCCCGGCGAATTCGTCGAAATGGGGCATTGGCGGCGTATCCTCGTTTCCGTCTCCTTCGATGCGCAGCTCATCGTCGCCGTCCAAGACGCCACCCGCGCCGATTCCTATTTTCCGCCCCATTACTTTATGACATTTCCCCAGCAGACCATCGGCGTCATCACCAAAACCGATGCGCCCCAGGCCAACAGGGAGCGCGCCACAGCGGTGCTGCGCGCCGCCGGGGTCACTGGTGAAATTTATTGTGTATCAGCATTAACTGGTTGCGGTATCTCAAAACTCAGAGACGACCTGTTGAACCAGAATGTATTAGAAAAAAGGAGAATCTAATGGCAAAACCTCAAGGAGAAGCACTGGGTTTAATTGAAACCCGCGGCCTGGTAGCCATGATCGAGGCTGCCGACGCCATGGTCAAAGCGGCCAACGTGACGCTGGTAGGCATGGAAAAGATCGGGTCTGGTTTAGTGACCGTCATGGTTCGTGGCGACGTTGGCGCTGTCAAAGCCGCCACCGACGCCGGCGCCGCTGCTGCCAAACGAGTTGGCGAAGTGGTATCCATTCACGTCATTCCGCGCCCACATGCCGACACCGAAGCATTACTGCCGGTGAGAGAGTAACGCAAGGAACTCCTTCACATTTCCCGGAGTCCAGGTGAATGGGCGTAGGTGACTTGTACGGCACACTACGCCCCCACCGACACAGGAGTGAAAAAGAACAATGGATGACAAACTTTTAGACATGATTGTCGCGCAAGTAATGGACAAAGTAGGTGGCAATGGCGGCGCAGCGGCCCCGGCCACACAAGTTGCCGCCTTCGCCAACCCCGGCATGACCGAATTCGTAGGCACAGCGTTTGGCGACACCATCGGCATTGTCATTGCCAACGTAGACCCGGTGGTCCACGAAAAGATGAAATTGGACGCCAAGTACCGCTCCATCGGCATTCTCAGCGCCCGCACCGGCGCCGGCCCGCAAATCATGGCCGCCGACGAAGCTGTCAAAGCCACCAACACCGAAGTCGTGGCCGTTGAGTTGGCGCGTGACACCAAAGGCGGCGCCGGTCATGGGTCGCTCATCATCTTCGGCGCTGAGGAAGTTTCCGACGCTCGCCGCGCCATCGAAGTCGCCCTCAAAGACCTGACGCGCACCTTCGGCGACGTGTACGCCAATGACGCCGGGCACATCGAACTGCAATACACCGCCCGCGCCAGCTACGCCTGCGAAAAAGCATTCGGCGCGCCCATCGGCCGCGCCTTTGGCCTTTGCGTTGGCGCGCCGGCCGGTATCGGCGTGATGATGGTGGATGCGGCCGTGAAATCGGCTGACGTCAACATGATCGGCTACGCCAGCCCGGCCAGCGGCACTTCCTTTAGCAACGAAGTGATCGGCTTCTTCAGCGGCGACGCTGGGGCCGTGCGCCAGGCCATTCTTACAGCGCGCGAAGTAGGCGTCAAACTCTTAGGCTCGTTGGGCGAAAAGCCAGCCTGCCTCGGCGTTCCCTACATTTAACGAAGGGCGTTCTACCCCTCATCGGGAGGATAAACACGATGGCAAAACGACAAAAGAGATTCGAGGTTTTGGATGCGCGGGAGGTCAACAAAGACGGTTTTGTGACCGAATGGCCCGAAGTTGGCCTGATCGCCATGGGCAGCCCCAACGATCCACAACCCAGCATTAAAGTGAGCAACGGCGTCATCGTGGAGATGGACGGCAAGAAGCGCGAAGAGTTTGATTTCAACGAACTCTTCATCGCCAATTACGCCATCAACACGAAGGTCGCTGAAGAAATGATGGCGCTTCCCTGTGTGGAAATCGCCCGCAAAATTGTAGACATCAACGTACCCCGCGCCGAAGTCGTCAAGGTTTTCTCCGGGTTGACGCCAGCGAAGATCGCGGCCGTCATGGACGAGCTAAACGTGGTGGAGATGATGATGGGCATTCAGAAGATGCGCGCCCGTCGTACCCCCGGCAACCAGGCTCACGTCACCAACCTGCAAGACAACCCGGTGCTGATGGCCGCCGACGCGGCTGAAGCCACCTACTACGGCTTTGACGAAATCGAAACAACCGTGGCCGTATTCAATTACGGGCCAATGAACGCCCTGGCGCTGCTCGTCGGTGGTCAGGTCGGCCGTCCCGGCGCGCTCAGCCAGGATGCTTTGGAAGAGTCCATCGAACTGCAACTCGGTCTGCGCGGCCTCACCGCCTACGCCGAAACCGTTTCTGTGTATGGCACGGAAAAAGTATTCGTAGATGGGGACGACACCCCCTGGTCGAAGTCATTTTTGGCCTCTGCGTATGCTTCGCGCGGGCTGAAAATGCGCTTCACCTCCGGTACCGGCTCCGAAGTACAGATGGCCTACGCCGAAGGCAAATCCATGCTCTACCTGGAGATCAAGTGCGTCATGATCACCAAAGGCGCCGGTGTGCAAGGGTTACAGAACGGCTCCATTAGCTGCATCGGCGTGCCCGGTGGCGTGCCCGGCGGCATTCGCGCCGTGTTGGCCGAAAATCTGGTCACCACCTGCCTCGACCTGGAAGTGGCCTCCGGTAACGACCAAACCTTCTCGCATTCACCATTCCGCCGCACCGCCCGCCTGATGGGGCAGTTCCTACCCGGCACCGACTTCATCTTCTCCGGTTACAGCGCCGTACCGAACTACGACAACATGTTTGCCGGCTCTAACTTCGATTCGGACGATTACGACGACTTCCTGATCTTACAGCGCGACCTGAAGGTTGACGGCGGTTTGCGCCCGGTGCGCGAAGCAGAAATCATCGAAGTGCGCCACAAGGCAGCGAAGGCGATTCAAGCTGTGTTTGCCGAGTTGGGCCTGCCCGCCATTACCGATACGGAAGTGGAAGAGGCCACCTATGCGCACGGCAGCAAAGATATGCCCGACCGTGACAAAGTGCAGGACACGAAAGCGGCGCAGGAGATGCTGAAGCGCGGCGTGACCGGCGTGGACGTGGTGAAAGCGCTGGCGAAGCGTGGTTTCACGGACGTCGCCGAAGCCGTTCTCAACATTCAGAAGCAGCGCGTATCGGGTGACTACTTGCACACGTCGGCTATTCTGGACAAGGATTTCAACGTCGTGGCCGCCATTAACGATTTGAACGATTACCAGGGGCCAGGAACCGGCTACCGGCTGACAGGCAAACGCTGGGAGCAACTGGCTAACATCCGTCATGCGATGAGTCCTGAGGATATTTAAGGAGCAAGTTCCATGGCCCAAATAAATGAAGCAATGGTTCGTGACGTTGTCAAAGAGATTCTGGCGCAGGTTTTAGCCAGCGGCGCGGCAACGGCCGAATCCAAACCAACTCTATTCCCCACCAATGGCGACTCCAGCATGACCATGCGCGAGTTGGGTGAAGCCAAACCAGGCACATCCCCCACCGAGGTCGTCATCGCCCTGGCCCCCGCCTTTGGTGACAAATTAAAGCAGCAGACGATTACGGGTATTCCGCACGCGGCCGTTTTGCGCGAGATCATGGCCGGTATCGAAGAAGAAGGCATGAAAGCGCGCGTCATCCGCGTGTTGCATACCTCTGACGTCGCCTTCATCGGCAAGCGCGGCGCAGAACTGTGTGGCTCCGGCATCGCCATTGGCATCCAATCCCGTGGCACCACCGTCATCCACCAGCGCGATCTGTTCCCGCTGCAAAATATCGAGCTGTTCCCACAGGCCCCGGTGATCACGCTGGAAACCTACCGGAACATTGGTCGCAATGCGGCGCGCTACGCCAAGGGTGACTCCCCGGCGCCGGTGGCGCAAATGAACGACCAGATGGCGCGTCCCAAGTATCAGGCCATTGCCGCTGTGTTCCACATCCGCGAAACGGAATTTGTGGTTCCGGGCAAGAAGCCGGTTGATCTGGAAGTGCGCTTCAATTAGGAGGTAAGGTACCGTGGCACAACAAGACTTGATTGCAGCAATTGTCAAAGAAGTCCTGGCGGAGTTGAATGGTGGTAAGGGTGTGGCGGCAGCGCCATCGGCCAACGGCCGTTCCCTCAACTACAAATCCGACTACCCCCTGGCCGAGAAACGGCGCGAGCTGGTGAAAACAGCCAGCGGCAAAACCCTCGATGACATCACCCTGGACGCCGTTATGTCCGGCGCAGTGCAGGCGGACGAAATCCGCATCACCCCGCAAACGTTGGAATACCAGGCGCAGATCAGCGAGAGCATCGGCCGGCCGCAGCTGGCCGGCAACATGCGCCGCGCTGGCGAACTGACCCGCGTCCCCGACGAGCGCGTGCTGGCGATGTACAACGCCCTGCGCCCCAACCGCTCCACCAAAGCGGAACTGTTGGCTATGGCCGATGAACTGGAAAACAAATTCAGTGCAAAGGTTTGCGCCAACTTCGTGCGCGAAGCCGCCGGCGTATATGAAGCGCGCGGCGTTCTGAAAGAGTAGTCTGGTAGTCGAGTAGTCGAATAGTCGAATAGCCGGGCTGCCCGACTACAAGACTACCTGACTACAAGACTACAAGACTACAAGACTACCCGACTAAACCATGATTATCGCCGGCATTGACGTGGGTAACTCCACAACCGAAGTCGCTATCGCTGAGATCAGCGACTTTCATACCCCGCCCCGCTTCCTGGGTTCCAGTCGCGTGCCCACCACCGGCATCAAGGGCACGCTCAGCAACATCCCCGGTATGCACATGGCCCTGCGCGAAGCCCTGGCCGACGCCGGGCTGCGCAATGGCGCGCTGGAATTGGTGCTGCTCAACGAAGCCACCCCGGTCATCGGCGACATCGCCATGGAAACGATCACCGAAACCATCATCACCGAATCCACCATGATCGGCCATAACCCCGGCTCGCCCGGTGGCATGGGCATTGGCGTGGGGCAAACGGTACACATTAAGAACCTGGTTTCCGTGAAGCGCGGCGAAGCGGTGCTTGTCGTCATTCCCAAGAGCTATGACTTCGAGATTGCCGCCTCGCTGATCAAGCGCGCGCTGGAAGCGGGCGTAGATGTGCAGGGCGGCATTGTGCAGGCGGACGACGGCGTGTTGATCGCCAACCGCCTGCCCAAAATCCTCCCCTTTGTGGATGAAGTGGGCCTGATCGAACAGGTTCCGCTGAACATGCTGGCGGCGGTGGAGGTGGGCGAACATGGGCAGGTGATCCGCCAACTGTGCAACCCGTATGGCATCGCCACCCTGTTCGAGCTGACGCCGCAAGAGACGCAGATGGTGATCCCCATTGCCAAAGCGTTGATCGGGCTGCGCTCGGCGGTGGTCATCCGCACGCCGGCCGGAGACGTGAAGACGCGCCGCATCCCGGCGGGCACACTCAAGCTAATTGGGGAGACGCGCACGGCCGTTGTCGAAATGGACGGCGGCGCAGATGCTATCATGGCCGGGTTGAGCCAGGTCGGCCACCTGATCAACGTCGAAGGCGAGCCAGGGACCAACGTCGGCGGCATGATTGAGCGCGTACGCCAGACCATGAGCGAAGTCACCGAAAAGATGCTCACCGAAATCAAAATCCGGGACATCCTCGCCGTAAATTGCCTGGTTCCACAGCAAGTTTCCGGCGGGCTGGCGCAAGAATTCTCCATGGAAAACGCCGTCGGCCTGGCGGCGATGGTCAACACCGACCAGCTGCTGATGGAGCGGCTGGCGCTGGCGCTGGCCCAAGAAATCGGCACGCGCGTGGAACTGGGCGGCGTGGAAGCGAACATGGCGATCCTGGGCACGCTGACCACGCCCGGCATTGACGTACCGTTGGCAATTCTGGACCTGGGCGCCGGCTCCACCGACGCCGCGCTGATGGTGAGAGGGCAGCCAATCAAGAGCATCCATCTGGCCGGGGCGGGCAACATGGTCTCGCTGCTCATTCAACGGGAATTAGACTTGCCCACCGGCGCAAATGTGGACGTGGCCGAAGAGATCAAACGGTATCCGTTGGCGAAGGTGGAAAGCTTGTTCCACATTCGTAACGAAGATAATTCGGTGCGCTTTTTCAAGGAGCCACTCGACCCGCGCCTGTTTGGGCGGGTGGCGCTGGTGACGAAGAGCGGCCTGGTCCCCATCCCCACGCAGCACACCGTCGAACGTATCCGCGAGGTGCGGCGCGAAGCGAAGCGGCGCGTCTTTTTGCGCAACAGTCTGCGGGCGCTGCAAACGGTGGCCCCGCTGGGCAATCTGCGCAACATTGAGTTTGTCGCCATTGTCGGCGGCTCCGGGCAAGATTTTGAGCTGTCGCAAATGCTGATGGATAAGCTGGCAGAGTTTGGCACGGTGGTCGGCACGGCCAACATTCGCGGCAAGCTGGGGCCGATTAACGCGGTGGCGACAGGGCTGGTGTTGAGCTATTACGAACGGCATAAGGTAAGGTGAAACAGATGGATGCGCATGAAAATGAACGGCCGTGTATCCATGTCACCCTCCTTAAAGGCACAAACGCCGACCTGTACCGCTGGGTGCAAATTGGCGCTGAGGAAGAGGGCGTCCCCTGCCGCCTCACCGACACACCCGGCACTGACCTGGTAGCGCTGGCCTATGCCGCCGCGCAAAGTTCCCGCTTTGGCATTGGGGTTGGCGTCTCCAACGAGATGGTGGCGCTGCATGAGCGGCACATGCCCGCCGCAAGGCCGGTGATGTCGCTGAAGTTTAGCGGGCAAGCGGATTATTTTTGCCGCCTGATGGGCACGAATGCGGCGCGGATGGTCATTCGCAAACCGTTTCGCTTTGCCGATGATGAGGCCGCCGATGAGCAGAACCGGGTAAAACCGCATCCATCATGGCAGCAAGACGGCACGAAACGGCCGTTACCCACCCCCACCCTACCCACTCCGCCAGACGACCTGGCGCTCATCGCCAAGATCGTGTTACTGGTTATGCGAAAATTACAAGAGCGTGAAACGTAAAACGTAATGTGTGAAGGCGTTCTTCTCACGTTTCACGCATCACGTTTCCCGAAAGAGGTATCCAATGAAACAAGCATTGGGCTTAATTGAAACGATTGGTCTGGTGACGGCAATTGAAGCGGCCGACGCCGCCGTGAAAGCGGCTGACATCACCCTGTTGGGCTACGAAAACACCAAAGGCAGCGGCAAAATCACGCTGAAATTTGTCGGCGGCGTGGGCGCGGTGCAGGCGGCTGTGGCGGCCGGCGTTGCGGCGGCCGCGCGCATTGGTAAGGTGTATGGGCATCATGTCATTCCCCGCCCACATGATGAAATTGAGGCGTTGATTCGCAGCGTGGATCGGGGGCGCAAGAGCGCGTCCGCTGTGGTAGAAGTGGAATCGGCGCCGGCGGCGCTGGCAACCGCGCCAGAACCAGCCGCGCCGGAAGCAGAAACGGTTGAACCAGAAGCGGAAACGGCCGTCGTCAAACAGTGCGCCGCCATCACCAAATCGGGCGAACCCTGCAAACTGCCCGCTCAGCCCGATTCCGATTACTGCTTTGTGCATCGCCCGCAGAGTGATAAAGAGGCGTGAGGCGTGAGCCGTGAACCGTAAGCCGTGAACCGTAAACCATGAGCCGTGAGCCGTAAACGGATTACGGATTACGGATTACGGATAACGGACAACGGATTACGGATTACGGATTCAAGAGTGTATGCACATGGAAACTATAACCAGTCTACCAACCATGCAGTTGAACGGGATGCAGGTCAGCATTGACCGTATTTCGCAGGAAGTAATCCGCCGCCTGGCTGAGAGGCAGTCGTCGGCAACGGCCGTTGTGGACGTCACGGCCGTCACGGCCCTCACGCCGGAACCCATGCCCATTGCCCGTAATGAACATCTGGAACTGGTCGTGCCGATCGGCATTTCTGTCCGCCACGTCCATCTTTGCCCAGAACACGTCGAAATCCTCTTTGGCAAAGGGCACGACCTGACCATTTACAACGAACTGTACCAAAAAGGGTACTACGCCGCGCGGGAGCAGGTGATGGTGGTAGGCCGTAAACGAGCTATCGAAAAGGTGCGGGTGCTTGGCCCCACGCGCCCCTACTCCCAGGTCGAACTATCGCAAACCGACGCCCTCATCCTCGGCCTCAAGCTGCCCGTCGCCACCGACGGCGCCGACCCCGCCTGCCAGCCCATCACCCTGGTGGGGCCAGAAGGGGCCGTCACCCTCACCGGCGGCGGCAATGGCGGCGCATTCATTGCCCGGCGGCACATTCACATCAGCGACACAACGGCCGCGCAGTTAGGCGTCAACCATGGCGATTTACTTGATTTGCGCCTGGACGGGCCGCGCCCCACCACCCTACATGGCATTCTGGTGCGCGTCAAAGCCGGCTGGCGCACCGAAGTCCACCTGGACACCGACGAAGGCAACGCCGTCGGCATTCGCAGCGGGCAAATGGGTACGTTGATTATTCCTGGACAGTAACACGGAGTTTCACAGAGAAGACACGGAGGTTCACAGAGTTTTATGATGATGGATCAGACGCTTATAGACCAGATTGTAGCCAAAGTTATCAGCCTGGTGCGCGGCAACTTAATCGCCGACGCGCCACAACGACAAGTGCTGATGCTCTTTAGCGGCGCCAGCACGGGCTACGTGGTCGGCATGGAAACGATCCGGCTGTTGTCCGGGGCGCAGCACAAGCTGACTGTGGGCCTCACCGCCTCGGCGCTGCACGTCATTGGCGCAGACAAGGTGCGCCAGGCCGGAGCCAGCGACATTATCACCCCCAACCAATGGGTGAATACACCAGGGTTGGTGCGCGCCGCCGATTTGGTGCTGCTGCCTACCCTTTCCATGAACACGGCCGCGCACCTGGCGCTAGGACTCATGGATTCCCTGTTCTCCACCCTGGTGCTGGGCGCATTGTTGGCCGACAAACCGGTCATCGCCGTCTGTGACGGGGCCGACCCGTATGGCAATGGCGGCCTGGTCTTTAGCGACAACTACAATGGCGCGCCCGCTTTGCGCCGCAAAATGGTCGAAAATTTAGATACCCTGATGGCGTATGGCGTGCAGTTGGTGCGCGAAGAGGCATTTATCGCCGCCGTCATGCGCCAATTGCAGGGAAACCAGCCGGCCGCTGCGCCATTGGCCGGGGTAACGTGGATGGGCAACGGCCGTCACCCCATCATCACCGACGTTGACCTGAGCGCCATCACCCCCGGAACCACCCTGCGCCTGCCACCCGGCGCGCGCCTGACCCCCCTGGCGCAAGATACGGCCCGCCGGCGCGATCTACGCCTGATGTGGGAAGGGGCTTAGGTGGTGGTCGGTACTCGGTTACCAAGAGTTGGGATTTTACGATTGGGAATGACATCAATCGCAAATCGTAAATCGCAAATCGTAAATCGTAAATGCGATAGAGGGTTAACACCATGCGTTTAGCAAAAGTAATCGGCACTGTTGTCGCCACCCGCAAAGAAGATTCCCTGATCGGCTTCAAGCTGCTGGTGATCGAAGAGATAGACCCGCGCGAAGAGCGCCCCATCAACAACCGCCTGGTCGCCGTAGACACGTTGGGCGCGGGCGAAGGGGACATCGTGCTTTGGGTGCAAGGGGGCGCGGCGCGCGTGATCAGCGATGAACACCGCAAAGCGCCGCTGGATGTGGCGATTGTCGGCATTATTGATGCGGTGGATATAGCTGATGAGTAGTAAAGTGTACACACGCGGCGGCGACGCCGGGCAGACCTCGCTGCTAGGCGGCGCGCGCGTAGACAAAGACGACCTGCGCATTGAGGTCTACGGCACAATGGACGAGGGCACTTCTGCCCTGGGGTTGGCCCGCGCCACCACCAAACACGACGACCTTTGCCGCCACATCATTGACCTGCAAGGGGAGTTAATCCCCGTTATGTCTGAGGCCGCATTTGTGCCCGGCGCAAAAGCGTTGAAATTTGACGTGCCCCAGGTGCAGCCGGCGCAGGTGGAACGACTGGAACGGCTGATTGACCATTACAACGAGGAGTGGATTCAAACCGGCCAATTTGTGCGCCCCGGCGGTTCCCCGGCGGCGGCGGCGCTGGATATGGCGCGCGCTATTTTCCGCCGCGCCGAACGGCGGCTGGTGGGACTGAATCGGGAAACGGCCGTTAACCCCCACCTCATCAAGTACATCAACCGCCTCTCTGACCTGCTCTATGTGCTGGCGCGCATTGACGAGCAGCGCGCCCTGGTTGCCACCATTCTGGCGAATTTGCCGCCGGCGTTGACGGCCGTTGATGGCAGTGGTCGCGCACAAGGAAAAACCGAGATGGAACTGACATTAACCGATTGCGACCGCCTGGTCGAAGCGGGCATCCGCCGCGCCCAGGAAATCGGCGTCCCGATGGTTTTGAGCGTCGTTGACCAAAACGGTGACGTGATCGAATCGCGGCGCATGGACGACGCCCTCATCGTCAGCGTCACCCTCGCGCCGCACAAGGCGTACACAGCGGCCGTCGTGCGCCTGCCCACCCATGAACTGGCGCAGGCGGCCCAGCCTGGCGCATCGCTCTATGGCATTGACGTCAACCTGCCCAAATTGACCCTGGTCGGCGGCGGCTTGCCGCTGCGCAAAGATGGCAAAGTGGTCGGCGCGGTGGGCGTCAGCGGCGGCGCGGTGGAGCAAGATGTGGACGTGGCGCAGGCGATGGTGGCGGCGTATTGAGGATTGAGGATTGACGATTGACGATTGGCGATTGGCGATTGACGATTAAGAGGATTGTAACGATGAGCATAAACATACAAGATTCACAGATTGAGGCGATTGTGCAGCAGGTGTTGGCGCAGATGGTTTCTGGTGGGGCAAACGGCCGTGCGCCTTCCCCCATGCCTCGCGCGGCTCATTATCGCGGCGTTTTCCCCAGCGCCGATGAGGCGGTGCAAGCGGCGCAGGCGGCCTTTGTCCGTTTCCAGCGGGTTAGCCTGACACAGCGCAAAGCGATCATCAAGGCGATGCGCGAAGCGATAATTGAGAACGCACAAAAGTTAGCGCAAACGGCCGTTGCCGAAACCGGCATGGGGCGCGTCTCCGATAAGGTGCTGAAAAACCTGCTCGTCGCCGAAAAGACGCCGGGCGTGGAATTCCTGCCCAACGACGCCTACGTCGGCGATGACGGCCTGACCCTGGAGGAGTGCGCCCCCTTTGGCGTCATCCTCTCCATCACGCCGGTGACCAACCCCACCGCTACCGTTATCAACAACGCCATCAGCATGGTCGCCGCCGGCAATGCGGTCGTCTTTGCCCCCCATCCGGCCAGCCAGCAAAGCTCGCTGCTGACGATGGACCTGCTCAACGAAGCGATTGAGAGCGCGGGGGGACCGACGAATTTGTTAACGGCCGTCAGCACGGCCACCATCGAAACGGCCCAAGAACTGATGCGCCATCCCCTCATCCCGCTCATTTGCACCACCGGCGGGCAGGCCGTCGTCAGCGCCTCCCTCTCCTGTGGCAAACGGGCCATTGGCGCGGGCGCGGGCAACCCACCGGTGTTGGTAGACGACACGGCCGATCCCGTCAAAGCGGCGCGCGACATCATCCTCGGCCACTCCTTCGATAACAACATGCCCTGCACTTCCGAAAAAGAGGTCGTCGTCACCGCAGGCATCGCCGACGCCCTGATGAACGCCTTCCGCGCGGCGGGCAACGCCTGCGTGCTAGACGCCAGCTACCTGCCCAAATTGGAGCAGGTCGTCCTCAACGAAAAGCGCAGCGGCCCCAACAGCAAATACATCGGGCAAAACGCCTGCGTCATCCTGGCCGAACTGGGCATCAGCGCCGATGAGGAGATGCGCGCCATCATTGTTGAAGTGGACAAGAACCATCCCTTTGTGCAGCGCGAATTGATGATGCCGGTGTTGGGCGTGGTGCGCGCGCGTGACTTCGCCGATGGCGTCGCCATCGCAGTCGAAGTAGAGCATGGGCTGCGCCATTCGGCCATCATTCACTCGACGAACATCTACCATATGAGCGAATTCGGCCGCGCGGTAAACACGACGGTCTTTGTGAAAAATGCGCCCTCCTATGCCGGGTTGGGCTTTGGCGGCGAAGGGCATACCAGCTTCACCATCGCCGGCCGCACCGGCGAAGGGATGACGACGGCGCGCACCTTCACGCGCATCCGCCGCTGCACGCTGGTTGGGGCATTTTCAGCCGTGTAAGAATTTATTACAAAGGGACTAAAGAAACAAAGGGACAAAGGATTTCTTTGTTTCTTTGTCCCTTTGTTCCTTTGTAATAATTTCCCAGGAGAACAAAGTGGAAACGACGCAAGAAATTGTTCAGGCAGTACAAGCCGCCGGCGTGACCGGCGCCGGGGGTGCGGGCTTTCCTACTTACGTGAAGTTCCAGGCAAAGGCCGAGGTGGTCATTGCCAATGGCGCGGAATGCGAGCCGCTGACCCACGTGGACAAGCAGCTGCTGATCCACCACGCGCCGGAAGTCATTGCCGGACTGCGGGCAGCGATGCAATCCACCGGCGCAGCGCAGGGCATCCTGGGGGTGAAGGGCAAATTCAAGGAGCTGATCACCCAATTGCGGCAGCAGTTGGCGGGCAGCAGCGACATCACCATCGCCGAACTGGGCAATTTTTACCCGGCCGGCGACGAGCAGGTGTTGGTCTACGATGTGCTGGAGCGCGTGGTTCCCGAAGGGGGCCTGCCCATTGACGTGGGCTGCGTGGTGCAAAACATTGAGACGCTGTACAACGTAGACGCGGCGCTGCAAGGACAACCGGTGACGCACAAATTTATCACCATCATCGGCGCGGTGCGCCAACCCGTCACCGTGCGCGTGCCCATTGGCGTCAGTCTGCGCGAGGTGGTGGCGTTAGCCGGGGGCGTCACCACGCCCGACCCGGTCATTTTGGATGGCGGGGCGATGATGGGCGAGGTGGTGAGCGACCTGGAGCAGCCGGTGACGAAGCGCACGAAGATGCTGCTGGTACTGCCGTATGAGCATCAACTCAGCGTGAAGCGGCGCACGCCGCGCACAGTGTTCGATTCCCAGGCCATCGCCTCTTGCGACCAATGTTATTTGTGTACCGATTATTGCCCGCGCCATGCGCAGGGGCACGCCATTCAGCCGCATAAGCTGATTTTGCTGCTGGCCTCTGGCGTGCCGCTGACGGACGCGCAAATGGCGGGGGCGATGCTGTGCTGTGAATGCCGCACCTGTAATTATGCCTGCCCGGTACACCTGTCGCCGGGGGACATTGCCCTGAACATTAAGCGGGATTTGGTGCGCGAAGGGCTGAAGAATCCGTACCACCGCACGACGGAGGTAGACCCGTACCGGGATTACCGGCGCGTGCCGATGACGCGACTGGTGAACCGGCTCGACCTGGCGAAGTATGACGTACCGGCGCCGTTAACGGCCGTTCCCCATCCCCCCTACACGCGCGTCGAACTCAAAATGCGGCAGCACATTGGCATGCCCGCCGCGCCGGTCGTCACTGTGGGCGACCACGTGCAACAGGGCGACCTGGTTGGGGAAATTATCAAAGGCGGGATGGGCGCGCCCGTTCATGCCAGTATTGATGGCGTCGTCCGTTCGGTCACATACGAAGCCATTGTCATTGAGGCGAATTGATATGATGCCAGAAAACGTCATTTCCAGAACAACGACTGTCAAGCGGGCCATTGGCCTGGTGGAACTGCGCAGCATTGCGCGCGGCATGTTAACAACCGATGTGATGCTCAAGGCGGCCGACGTGGAGCTGCTGCGCGCGCATGTGGTTTGCCCCGGCAAGTACATCATCCTCATCGCCGGGACCATCAGTCACGTGAAAAACGCGGTGGCGGTGGGGCAAGAAGTGGCCCCGGAAGTGGTGGTAGACCATTTTGTGTTGTCCAACGTCCACCCCAGCGTGTTCCCGGCGTTGACGGCGACGACGGAAATTGAACACGTGCGGGCAATTGGCGTGGTGGAGACCTTTACGCTGGCGGCGGCGATTGTGGCGGCGGATACGGCCGTGAAAGCCGCCCCCGTAGACCTGATCGAAATCCGTCTCCCGTTCGCCATGGGCGGCAAGGCGTTTACGGTGTTCACCGGCGAGGTGGACGCGGTGCGCAGCGCGGTAAATACGGCCGCCGAGAAATTGAAGGACGAAGGGGTGATTGATTCCTTCACCGTCATCCCCGCCCCACACAAAGATTTGATCGCCAAATTGTTGTAGTGCGAAGCGTGAAACCCTTCGACAAGTTCAGGGCAAGCTGTGGCCGGTCTCTACCTGCTGTTTTCTTTATCTGCCGTGGCCGGTCTCCAGACCGCGCCACCTGAGGGAATCCACCCTTTCAGCAGCATGGATTCCCGCCTTCGCGGGAATAACGGGTCAAATATCCGTGGCTTATTTAGCACGTTAATTGTTGAAGGCCCACAAACCATTAAATCATTAGCCAAAAGGAGTTTACTTTATCATGATTAGTACAACCATTTTCCCCGGCCGTTACGTCCAGGGGTACGAAGCGACCAAACGACTGGGCAAAGAAGCGGCCCGTTTTGGCAAAAAAGTATTTCTCATCGCCGACCCATTCGCGTATGAGCATTTGCTGCCCCGTTTCCAGGCAGACGTCGAACAAGAAGTCGCCGTCGTCGTGGAAGCATTTCATGGCGAATGTTCTGATGAAGAAGTCGAACGCCTGGCCGCGCTGGTGAAGGCGGCCGCCGCCGACATCATCGTGGGCATTGGTGGGGGCAAGGCGCTGGATACGGCCAAAGCGGTGGCCCATGCGCTGGGTTTTCCAGTGATCATCGTCCCGACCATCGCTTCTACCGATGCCCCGACCAGCGCCCTATCGGTGATCTACACCCCGGAGGGGGTCTTCAAACGGTATCTCATCCTGCCGCAAAACCCGAATGTCGTCCTGGTAGACACGCGCATCATCGCCGAAGCGCCGGTGCGTTTCCTGGTAGCCGGTATCGGTGATGCGCTTTCCACCTGGTTTGAAGCTGACGCCTGCGAACGCAGCTACGCCGGCAATATGACCGGTGATGTGGGTTCCATGACCGCCCGCAAACTGGCTTCTTTCTGCTACGAAACCATCCTGGAATATGGCGTACTTGCCAAAGCCTCGTGCGCCGCCAAAGTGGTGACGCCGGCCCTGGAGCGAGTCATTGAGGCCAATACCTTGCTCAGTGGTTTGGGCTTTGAGAGCGGTGGTCTTTCCTCTTGCCACGCCATCCACAATGGTCTGACGGCGTTAGAGGAAACGCATCATTATTGGCACGGTGAAAAAGTGGCGATTGGTGTGCTGGCCTCGTTGTTCCTCACCGATAAACCGGCTGACCTGATTGACGAAGTGTATACGTTCTGCGAAGAGGTGGGACTGCCAACGACGCTGGCCGAAATTGGCCTGGAAGCCGTGACGGATGAAGGGTTGATGATTGTGGCCGAGCGAGCCTGTGCGCCTGGCGAAACCATTTACAATGAACCTATCCCGGTGCAACCGCAGATGGTGTTTGCCGCGCTGAAAGCGGCCGACGCCGAAGGTCGTCGCCGCCAGGGGTAAGCAGAAGAAGAGGAACCGCGCTGATAGGCAGCGCGGTTCCTCCATAAACATTTAGCGCGCGGCCAGGAAGTCAGACACCGCCTGGTCTTGTTCGTAGGTGCGGGTGATGAGCTGCTGCACGGCCGTTTCCCAAACCGTCTCCCCCTTTTCGGCGATCACATACGGGGCCAGCAGGTCAGCCCATGCCTGGTACTGCGCCGCCAGTTCGTCCGCGTCGAAGAGCACGTCTACCGCGGCCAACGCCTCCAGATAGCGCGCCGCATAAACGGGATCGTCCAGCAGATAGCGAATCAACGGCCAATTATCGCCTACGTCTGCCTTATCGAGCGAGACGCTGCCAAATCCCCCCATACCGCCCTGCCGACCAACAATCTCCCCTGGCCCGCCGGGCAATTCGGCGGCCGCATCCCCCGGAACATCAGGCAGCCGGCCAACAACAGCGCCGGCAAAACCGCCCATCGCGTTGCCGGGCATCCCGCCCAACACCTGGTTATGGTCCCAGGAAATCCAGGTTAGCTGCCCCGTCTCCGGGTTGTTGTAGAGGTAAAAGTTATGGCTCATGTTGCCGTAGGCGTCCCAATGCTGCAAAACGGCGCTGAGAGCGAGCCATTTCAAGAAGTTGTCCACGTCAAAGAACGTTTCCAGGTCAGCGCGCCAGGCAGCGGGATCGGCCGTGCGTTCGTCGGCGTGCAAAACGGTATACAACGCCTCCAGGTCGCTCCAATCGGCCGCATCCTCGTTATTCTCCTTTTGGAAGCTGGCGGCGATCTGGTCAAATGTGCCTGCGGCCAGGGCAGCGCCCGCGCCATCCCCTTCGTAAATATTGCCCTCGTCGCTGCCAAAGACGCGCTCAACGACGGTATCGTCTACCACCTCAATGGCGATGTAAATGCCCAGATTCACCGGCCCTGCGCCATAGTCCAGGATGACTTCATAAAAGGCAGTCTCGGCGGCCACCAATCCCGCTTCCGCCAGCAGATCATAGGTGAGGGCGTCACGCATGTAGGTGTCGTCGGCAAAGCCATTGGCGAGCGAAAGCTGCTTGAAGCCGAAGAAACGTTGGTTGTTAATTTCGGGGTACTCATCCTCAAATTCGTCAAAGTCGAGTTTGAAAGGCAGTTTGTTTGAACCGCTGCGCCAGCCAGTTTGCAGCGAGGAGTTGCCCTTGTAGCGCACGCCGACGTTGGTCCATGTCTGGCCGTTGAAGGTGATGGTCGCCGAAACCCACATCGGGTTTTCTGACAGGAAGCTAATGCCGCCTGGCGCCATGCCACCTTGCTCCATATCGCCGGGAACCATGCCGCCAGGGGGCATCCGGTCGGCCATATCGCCCATGTCACCGGCCGGGGGCTGCATTTGTTCGCCCGCCTGGGGTGGGGCAAAACCACCGCGCCGCTGATTTTGCTGCCCTGGTTCGCCTAGTAATTCAACCAGGTTGGTTTGCATGGCGGCCCAATCGTCAGGGGCGATGGTGATGGTGATCTGGTTGACCTTATCGTCGGGGAAGACGACATCGTAATTGGGTTCCACGTCGCTGCTGTGTGAGGCGTCGCTCCAATTGGCGGGGCGCACGGCCGTTTCGCTGCTGCTATTGGTTGCGGTTACGAGAGAGCTTGCCTCGGCTGGGTCACCGCCATTGCCACCGGTGGCCGCAGTTGAATCTGCCGCTCCTGCCGCCGAGCAGGCCGTCAGAACCAGGAAAAGCAAGACGAGTAATAGCAGGGATATGTTGGTTGATTTCATGAATTTATCCTTTAGGAACGAGAATTAAACAACTTGCTCATTTTGTTTGACAGAATGAACCTTTTGCCCCGATGACGAC
>JACSRF010000090.1 GCA_014879875.1 Anaerolinea sp. | reverse complement strand
GACGATGGGACTTGAACCCATAACCTATGCTTTACAAGAGCATTGCTCTGCCAATTGAGCTACGTCGGCATCTATTCGACACATTATTTTTTGTCGCAATAAACATGCCGGCCTAACTACCCCTGAATTTGGAGCACGGTATAGTATATAAACTTGTGACTTTTTCGTCAAATACAATTGTTTTGCGGTTGTGCTTTTTTACTGTTTCTCATTTTTTGAAATAGGTAAACTACCTTACAATCCTGTACATGGCAGATAGTTAACAGAGTTTCGTGGAAAAGGAATATGACAGAACAGTTCCCCTTTTTTGTGTATGGTACTCTGCTACCAGGGCAACCGAATGACCATCTATGGCAGGAAAATGCTGTGTCACAAGAAGAGGCTGTTTTTCTAAACGGCCGTCTCTACGACATGGGCTTCTATCCAATGCTAATCGAGGAAGCAGGCGCGCAAGTGAAGGGCATGGCGCTGACCATAAAACCGGAAACGTATGCCATGGTAGTAGCGGCGCTCGACAATCTGGAAGGGTTTGATCCAGACAAGCCAGATGCGCCTGGTTATCGGCGGGTGGCCAGAGAGGTGCTGTTGGCAAACGGCCGTACCGTCCAAGCCTGGGTCTACGTCGGGCATCCTGACTCAGTTGCCGGGTACTTTCCCATCCTCAATGGTGATTGGCGGCAACATGCCAACGGCAAGCTAGACGACATAGCAGATTGGTGGACCGACCTGGATACCATCATGGATAATTATCAATCTGACCCCTACGATACAGCCACATAAAAACAATGGGCGCTGTACTTGCGCCACATCCGCAGCAGCAGCCGTTCCAACTTCACGAACAAGGGTGTCAATTTTTCCATGAGCGGCGCCTGATCCGGGAAAATCTCCCATACCCAAAACAGCACGCTGTACTGCTGCGCCTCTTGCACCTGAAATCCGGCATCCGCTAATGTCTGGCGCAGCCCGGCAAAAGTAAATGGCGCATTGATCTCGTCCCCCATCCACTTGGGGTAAAGCCGCCGCCCCCAACGGATTAGCGGACTATCTTCTACTGTTTCCACCAGGAACAAAACACCACCGGGTCGCAGGCAGCGGCGTACTTCATGCAAAGATTGCGTCACATCGCCAATATGGTGCAGCACATGTTGAATGTAAATGAGATCAAATGACTGATCGGCAAACGGCAGCGCCAGGCCGCTGGCCGCCAGCACCGGGCCATGCGCGCGCGCCAACTGCAGCCGCTCCATCACCACGTCCAGACCAACGCTGGCACGGCCGTACTGCCCAAATCGGCTCATATTCCATCCATTGGCGCAGCCCAAATCTAAAATCCGCTGCACGTCTGGCCGCTGCACAATCGCCCGCTCCACGGCAAAATAGGGTAAAACCTGATAGCGACTGGGGGACCAATTTTCGCCAAATGTCACCGGTTTACGATAATCCATATGCTAATCTTATCCCACAACAAAACGAGCGTCCAAAGTGCATTGAAACGTGATGAGAGAGATTTTACCGTTCACCAACTCTTGCCATACGAAACCCCAACACAATCCAAAGCGCGCAACTGGAACCATTGACAAAGAAAAACAAATGAATATGATACGCGCCTGAATCAATCAGGCAGCATGACAACATGAAATCCCGATCACTTCCGTATCCGTCGTCGGGGTTTCTATTTGCCAGAGGCTGCCCCAGTAAAAGGAAAAGGACTATGAAAAACAAACACACGCCCAAACAACAGTTCCACCTTATCTTGCTGCTGGCTTTCCTGCTGGTAGGCATGGCTGTGATGCTGGTATATAACAACCAGACTTCCGCCACCTCGATCAACCTGGACAATACCCCTCATTTTTTGCCATTCGTCATCCGTGAACCAGACCCAACCCCCATCCCGGCCATGCCGCAGTTGGTGACGACGATTCCCCTGGAGCAGGTACAATGCCCCAATTTCGTTGGCGTCAACGAAACCAGCGGGTATGTCTACGTTGCCAACAATTTTAGCCATAACGTTAGTATTTTCAGTGGTCCACACTTCGTCGCCACAGTACCCACCGGTGGTGAATGGCCAACAAAAATCGCCGTAGACCCCACTTCCAACCGCGCATTTGTTACCAATTTGCACGTCCTCGATGGCAGCAGTCCCCCTACGCAGCTTACCATGTTCCGCGATGCGAGCGTGGTCGCCACCTATGACCAGTTTTTTGAAGGGCACACACCCCTCTACAACAGTGTCAACGACTATCTTTACGTCACTGACCTCGATTCCAACATTCGCGTCTTTGATGCACAAGGAGAAGGGCTGACATACCTCACGGACATCGGCCAGCCCCAGGGTATCTACGGCTGGATCACCTCCGCCACGTTTGATCCGGAAACGGGCCTGGTTTATGTAGCCAGTTGGGATTACGGCAAAGTTCACGTCATTGAAGACGCCCAGGTCATCGCCACTTTCGATACGCAAACCTGGGGGCCGTCCAGTTTAGTGTTGGATCGGGAACACGGCTATCTGTATGTCGTCGGTCAGGAAGTTGACGCCCGGCCCGAAGGGTATCCCAACTATAACGTCACTGTATTTAATGCCCATGCCCCCTTTCAATTCCTCGCCGGCTTCACCACCGCCAGCAGCAGTATATCTGTAGATTGGGACCCGATCGGCGGCTATGTGTATGTTTCCAATCCCCTGGAAAACAGTGTTTCCGTCTTCCACGGCCTACAACACGTTAATACAATGCCTGCGGGTATATATCCGCGTTATCTTGCTGTCCATCCAGAAACCGGCTACGCTTTCGTGCCCAGCAGCGTTAGCAACAGCATCACCATCCTTAAAAATGGGCAGATCGTGGATACCATTGCCAACCAGGGCATCGGCCCGTGGGCTGTGGGAATTAACAGTGTGACAGATTACGTTTACGTGGCAAATCGTGGCCGTGAATTAAATTTTCAATGCCACGATGCCTCAGTCACTATTTTACGCTAAGTAATCGTCTAAAAATTGGTTCCGCAGTGGGGACTTCAACCGGAAAAGTACCGGCTGAAGCCCCACTTATCGTTGCACCTCATCCAAAGCAAATAACAGCACATTATCTGTGCCATCAGCCAGTAATAAGCGTTCACCTGTTGCCAGCAGGTAGACGCCGACGACCAGGCGCAACGGCCGTTCCTCCCCCAACACTATCGCCTTCTCATCCGCCACAAATTCCCCCGCGCGCCATACCGATGTCGGATAGGTCCCATCTTGCGGTTGACCATCCGCCTGCGCCGCCAACCCGTCCTGCGCGTCCAACACATGGACAAACGTGGTGTAATCTTCCTCCATCGGCGCTAACGCCTGCCAATACAACGTCACCCGCCCGTCTTGCCAATCATATCCCACCAACCGTAATCGCCCGCCAAAATCCGCCCCAACCACATGCTGCGGAGCGGGCGGCAGCGGCCGCTGCGGACGAATCACCACCGTCGCCACATCACGCAGCGCCCCCGGTGGGCCAAACTGCACCACCCCTCGCACCGCTTCCACCGACGCTATAATCGGCAGGGTAAACGACGGCCGCCACAATTCCCCCACTTCCCAGCTAAACACAGCTTCCACCTGCCCCAACACTTGCCCCGCGCGCCCCAACACCTGCACCTGCAATGGCTGCGCAACGGCCGTCTCCACCCCATACAACCACAGCTGCGCCACCACCACGCCACCCGGCTGCCCTTCCGTCACCGTCACTGCTTCCACATCCAACCCTGCCACCCGCACACAACTGCGCGGCACAGCCACCGGCGGCTGATACACATCCGGGCGCGGGAAAGCGGGAGCGATGATGAACAACAGACAGCCCACCGCCAACGCGCCCAACCCCACAGCTGGCGACCAAAAGGAAACGCGCCCCCCTGCCAACCGCCACCACCCCAACGCCAACAGCGCGGCAATCGGCGCGGCCGCGGCAAACGCCAGTCGCCCCTGATACCCCGACCAGTTAATCGTCAGAATATAGCGCAGCAGCGAGACATAAATCGCCGCCACCGCTAACAAGTTAAAGAGAACGGCCGTTCC
>JACSRF010000091.1 GCA_014879875.1 Anaerolinea sp. | reverse complement strand
CGGCGGCGTGGCAGGCGACAGCTCAGCGGCGTTTTGCGGAAAAAGACAAACTCAACACTCTGTTTGACCGTATGCTCAAACTGCGCCATGAGATCGGCCGCTTGCAACACCGTCGCCCCGTCAGGGATGACGAAGGTGAACAGGGCATGGTCGAACCCGGTGTTGATTTCGGCAACGGTCGCCATCGCCTTGCCAGAGCCAAACGCCCCTTTGGTGTACTCGATGGCGACCGGCAGTTGGTCGCTGCTGCGCAGCCACAGGTTGATATAGCCACCGGCGGCGCGCGCTTCATCCGGCATTTTCTCAGGAATGGGAACCAGACGCAGCCGATAAGCATTGCTGCCGGCGACCGTTTCCGTGCCATTCCGTTCGGCCGTCACGTATTCCAGCAGTTTGGCGACTGCTTCGGCCGGCGTTTGTGGAATAGCGGCCGTTTCCGGGTCAAAGGGTTCATATTCATGCGCCCAATCCGCAAACTCCCCTTCATGCTGCGCCATCTTCGCGGCCAGCGCCACAGCCATGTCCGCAGCGACGCCGGTGACGACGGTGTTGCTGTTAGGGTCATAGAGCCAGAATTCGACGCCATTGGTAACGGCCGTTACCCCTGCCAGTTCCGCTTCATCGGCCGCCAACAGTTGCACGCGCATGCCCGGCTCTCCATTTGGCCCCACATTCAACGCCGCCCACACTTCAAACGTGCCGTTGATGGCTTGTTCCGGCAGTTCCACATTCACCGTCACTACCGCATGAACATCCGTCACGCTCTCTAGGGTTTCCAGCGATTTCGTTAACAGGGCGTCCGCATCAGGGATCATCATAGCGGCCGTCAGGCTGGCGGCGGCCAACAATAGTAACACCATAACTACCAGGACTACTTTTCTTGATTTCAACATCATATCACTTCCTTTTTTGGGGAATTTCACAGGACAATTCCATATTATAAAGCTCATTGACTACAACCCCGCCGTCTACTCATTTGTGACACAGCCTGGTAGATATTCCTTGCCATTTGTCATGTTGATTGGGTGACATTCTTCACTATTATCTGTCACAAGCTGGACTAAAATACTCCACGAAGGACATTTTAGAATTTGGGGGAGCCAACCCTATCCCCGTGTAGGAAAAACCGCGTCAGGGCGTTTCTTCCAAAACACCTCCCAAATTCATGAGTCCAAAACAAACAATTGATATAGAAGCAGGAGTGCAGCTTCTGCGGAGAAGTTGCACCCCCCAGTAGAAAGGAGGTTATGTATGGATGCCTTAACGCTGGCGCGATTACAATTCGGCGTCACCACTGTGTATCATTTCTTCTTTGTGCCGCTCACCCTGGGCCTGTCCATCCTGGTCGCCATCATGGAGACCTTGTATGTACAATCTGGCAAGGACGTGTACCGGCAAATGACCAAATTTTGGGGCAAATTGTTCATCATCAACTTTGCCATGGGCGTTGTCACCGGCATTGTGCAGGAGTTCCAGTTCGGCATGAACTGGTCGGAATATTCGCGCTACGTGGGCGACATCTTTGGCGCGCCGTTGGCAATCGAAGCGCTGTTGGCCTTTTTCCTGGAGTCCACTTTCCTCGGCATCTGGATTTTTGGCTGGGATAAACTCTCCAAAAAAGTACACGCCGCCGCCATCTGGATAGTCGCCATCTCCTCGAATCTGTCGGCGCTGTGGATTCTGATCGCCAACTCCTTTATGCAGCAGCCGGTGGGATATGAGGTTGTGAACGGCCGTGCGCAAATGACCGACTTTTTCGCCCTCGTCTTCAACCCCAACATCTGGACGCAGTTCCCGCACGTCGTTTCCAGTGGGTTGGCAACGGCCGCTTTCTTCATCCTGGGCATCAGCGCCTACCATCTGCTGCGCGCCGGGTCTAACCACGACCTGCACCGCCGCTCCTTCCAGATCGCCGCCATCATCGGTACATTGGCCGTCATCGGCGTCATCATGACCGGGCACAGCCAGGCGCAGCACATGGTCGAGACCCAACCGATGAAGATGGCCGCCGCCGAAGCCCTCTGGGACACCGAAAGCCCGGCGGCGATGTCCCTTCTCACCATTGGTAACGAAAAAGAACGGCGCGATGTGTTCGCCATTCGCGTGCCCCGTCTGCTCAGCCTGCTCGCCTTCAACCAACTTGAAGGCACGGTCAAGGGCATCAACGACTTACAAACAGAATTCACCGCGCAATATGGCCCCGGTAATTACGTACCCCCTGTTGCCGTCAGCTATTGGAGTTTCCGCATCATGGTCGGCGCGGGCACAGTCATGCTGCTGGCCGCTTTCTATGCCCTCTTCCTGACAATGGGCGAAGAAGTCGGCGAAAAAATCCCGCGCTTCCTCAAATTCTTCCCGTATCTCATCGCCCTGCCCTACCTGGCAAATACAAGCGGCTGGCTGCTCACCGAACTCGGCCGTGTTCCCTGGGTGGTGTATGGCCTCATGAAAATCGAAGACGGCATTTCCATCAACGTCGGCATCGGCGCCTTGTGGACAACCCTCATCGGCTTCACGCTGCTCTACGGCGCGCTGATGGCCGCCGACATCTACCTATTAGTAAAGTATGCGCAAAAGGGTTCCGGAAAACTGCTGCCCACGCAAACGGGTGACGCAGCTATTTCGTTGGCGGGAGACTAACAATGGACTTGAACACACTCTGGTTTATCCTCATCACTGTTTTATACATCGGCTTCTTCGTGTTAGAAGGGTTCGACTTTGGCGTGGGCATTTTGCTGCCCTTCCTGGGGAAGGATGACAAAACGCGGCGCATGATCATCAACACCATCGGCCCCCATTGGGATGGCAACGAGGTATGGCTGCTAACGGCCGGCGGGGCAACCTTTGCCGCCTTCCCCCATTGGTACGCGACGATGTTTAGCGGTTTCTACCTGCCGCTGTTCCTGCTGCTGGTGGCGCTGATCCTGCGCGGCGTCGCTTTTGAATTCCGCAGCAAAGACGAAAATCCGCGCTGGCGCAAGACATGGGACTGGGCCATTTTCATCGGCTCGCTGCTGCCGCCCTTGTTGCTAGGCGTGGCCTTCGCCAACATCGTTAAAGGCGTGCCCATTGACGCCAACATGACCTACACCGGCGGCTTCTTCAATTTGCTCAACCCTTACGCCCTCATCGCCGGCCTGACAACGGTCATTGTCTGCACCGTCTATGGCGGCCTTTTCCTCAGCCTGAAAACGGCCGGCAGCCTGCGCGACAATACCATCAGCCTGATCAAAAAAGTCGGGCCGGTCAGCGCCGCCTTCATCATCATCCTGGTCATCGCCACCTACCTCTCCACCGACATCACCGCGCAGTTGGGCATCAACCCCGGCATGATCCCGGTGGGCGCGGCGCTGGCGATTCTGGCAGCGGGCGCGTTTTTCAACCGGAAACGGCATGGGTGGGCATTTGTGATGACTGCCGTCGCCATCAGCCTCTCCGTCGTCTCCCTGTTTGAAATTCTCTTCCCCCGCGTCATGGTCTCCAGCACCAACCCGGCGTTCAACCTGACCATCTACAACGCCTCGTCCAGCCCCTACACGCTCAAGGTCATGACCATCATCGCCCTGACGATGGTGCCGATCGTGCTGGCTTACCAGGCATGGAGTTACTGGGTCTTTCGCGCGCGCATCACGGATGAGTCGGTATTGGAGTATTAGGTGTGAGCCGTAAGCCGTGAGCCGTAAGCCGTAAGCCGTTCACGGTTCACGGTTCACGGTTTACGGTTCACGGCTTACCGCTATCATGTTCAGCCGCCCTCTCTTTCACGAGGCTACAAAAAGCCGCCTCACCCTTTGGCTGACGATCCTCTTTAGTCTGCTGGGGGGTGGGGCGGTGATCGCGCAGGCGCATTGGCTGAGCCACATTGTCAACCAGGTCTTTTTGCAAGGGGCGACACGGGCCGACGTGCAGGGGTCGTTGGTCGCGCTGCTGTTGGCGCTGACGGCGCGGGCGCTGTTGAGCGGTGGACGGGAAGCAGCCGCCAACCACATCGCCGCGCAAATCAAGCAAGATTTGCGCGACCGGTTGTTTGCTCATGTGCAGGCTATGGG
>JACSRF010000092.1 GCA_014879875.1 Anaerolinea sp. | reverse complement strand
AATTGGCAGACGCGCATGACTTAGAATCATGTGCCGCAAGGCGTGTGGGTTCGAGTCCCTCCATCCCCACACTTGATAGTCCAACAAGGCGTTGCCCCGGCAACGTTTTTTTTTGCACCCAGGTAAATGAAAGTAATTCAGAGACCAGGCGGGCAACCCTACTGTGCTGAGGCGTTGTTCGTATGAAAGAGTGAGGTAAATCTGTGACACTGACAATACATAAAGAAGAAGATGAGCAAAGACAACTGTTGTTAACGGTTACGGTAGACGCCGCGCGTGTGGATAAGGCCATGCGCCAAACGGCTAAGAAATTGGCGCGCGATTATAACTTCCCCGGCTTTCGCAAGGGGAAAGCGCCTTATCAGGTTATCGCCAACCGCATTGGGTGGGAGTCGCTGCGCGCCGAGGTCGCCGAAGAAATGGCGCCGGCCATTTTTGAAGAAACGATGGCCGAAGTAAATGAAGCAGAGATATACGGCCAGCCCGCACTGAGCCATATGGAATTGGACCCACTCGCCTTCACCTTCACCATCCCTTTGCGCCCTATGGTGACGTTGGGCGCGTATCGCAGTTTGCGGCAAGACGTGGAACCCGTTGTCATCAGCGATAAAGCGGTCAACAAGGCCCTGGAACATATCCGTGATAAGTACCAGGAGTTGGAAGAGGTGGAACGGCCGTTAGCCCTGGGTGACATGGCAACCCTTAGCGGCGTGGGTAAACTGGTGGTTGCGGCAGCGGCCGTCGGCGACGAAATAGAAGCCACCCCAGAAGAACCGGCCAGTGAAGAAGGGGAAGCAGATCCGATTATCTTTGCGGAAGAACGCATTGATCTCCCGATGGACCCTGACCGCGTCTTTGCACAGACGCCTTTTGTCGAAAACTTGTTGGGGTTAGCGGTTGGAGACGAAACCACCTTTAACTTCACCTTCCCCGATGATTATGACAACGAAGAACTGGCTGGCAAAGAGGCGACTTTCACACTGATGCTGCTCAACGTGCAGGCCCGCCGCCGCCCAGACCTGGATGACGCCCTGGCGCAGCAAGAAGGGGCTTACGAAACGCTAGACGACCTGCGCGCCGCCACCTACAAAAACTTGCTGGAAGCAGCAGCAACCCGCGCCAAAAACGACCTGATCGAAACGATGGCCGACAAGCTGACAGCCGATGCCACCATTGTCTACCCGCCGGCGGCCATTGACTTAGAAATCGAGCAAATGGTTGACAATTTAAAAACCCAGACGCAGCGCTCCGGTTGGGAATGGGAACACTTCCTGCGCATCCAGGGAACCAATGAAGAAGAGATGCGTAAAACGTTCCGCGAACCAGCAGCCGAACGCCTCACCCGCAGGTTCGTCATACAACAATTCATTGCCGACGAAAAAATCAGAGTGGACGCAGCTGACATTGACACGGCCGTTGCCAAACAGATCGAAAGCTTCGACGATGAAACCCTGCGCAATACTATGCGCGACTACTACCGCTCTGAGGCCGGTTTGGATGTGATCGGCAGCGAGATCTTACACAACAAAGTTTATGATCGCATTCAGGCCATTTTCGGCGGTTATGCGCCAGAGTTAAGCGCCCTGCAAGATGAAGAAACGGCAAACGACGAAGAAGAATAACGTAAATCTAACAGACGCTGCCTACACTGCGAGCCTTAACAAAACAGATATTACTTTATTGAAGGATTCGGCCAGATAGGCCAGGAGTCAGTAATCGGTTACTGACCACTGACCACTGGCCGAATCCCCATCTTCAAGAGGAGACAAACCATGTTTAACGTGCCCACCTCATTGGTGCCCATGGTCATCGAGACCTCAGGTCGAGGCGAACGAGCATTTGACATTTATTCGCTGCTGTTGAAAAATCGTATCATCATGCTGGGCTACCCCATCAATGACCAGATCGCCAACCTCATTGTCGCCCAAATTCTTTACCTGGAAAACGAAGATCCCGATAAACCGATCCGTATTTACATCAGTTGCCCTGGTGGGCAGGTTTATTCCGGCATGGCAATCTATGACACCATGCAGCAGGTGAACTGCCCCATTTCCACCGTCGCCGTTGGCTATACTGCCAGTTTCGGCACCGTGCTGCTGACGGCCGGCACCAAAGGGATGCGTTACGCCCTGCCCAATTCAACCATCCACATGCACCAACCGCTGGGCGGCGCGCAGGGGCAGGCCTCAGACATCGCTATTCAGGCCCAAGAAATCCTGCGCCTGCGTGCGTCCCTCAACAAGATTCTCAGCCACCACACGGGCAAATCGGTTGAGCAAATTGCCAAAGACACCGACCGCGATATCTATATGGACGCACAAGAAGCAAAAGAATATGGTCTGGTTGACGCCGTGCTCAACAGCCCTGAAGAAGCTCAAAAATAATAGCGTTACGGCAACCGGTCAGAGGCCGGCCGGTCTCTAATCACGCTAACCTGATACAGTCAACGACATCCACAAAAGCGGGTAACTGCTCATCAGTTACCCGCTTTTGCCTATTCTCTCCCCAGGCTAAATAATGGTATCATATGTGCAAACTTGCTCATGTCTGCGACACTACTTATAATCGCTGACAGATATTTCCTGGCTGCGTCTTGCAAGGTCTAAACCTGAGTAAGAGATGTGATATGAATAAATTTCCGGTTAACCGTTTATTCCGCGTTTCATTCGTATTCCTCCTTTTCCTGATCATTGGGGGATTGCCTGTTATGTTCACAACGCTCTCGTTCACTCAGGTTGCGGAAGCTGCACCCGATCAATTGCCAACGGTGCAGTTTGAAAATACAACGGTGACCGTCGCTGAAAATGCGGGTACAGTCAGCCTGAGAGTCCGGTTAGATGCCGTTTACACAACCACCGTTACTCTCAGCTACAGAACGTTGGACGGGTCGGCCACTGCCGGCTCCGATTACCAGGGCGTCACCAACGGCCCTATTTCCATTCCCGCAGGCACGCTGAGCACAACGATTCAAATTATTATCATTAACAATACGGTTAGTGAACCAACCGAAGTTTTCTACGTACAACTTTTTAACCCTACAAATGCCGTCCTGGGTAATAATGTGGTGGCAACTATCACCATCACAGACGATGACCCAACGCCAACCCCGGCGCCAACCAGCGGCACGCCCGTCACGTTTGCCGACAGTTACGAGCCGAATAATACGTTGAACACAGCGACCACCCTTGCTGCCGGCGCTCCGAGAACGTGCAGCCTTACGCTCTGGCCGGCCGGTGACGAAGATTACTTTAAGTTTGTTGGCAAACAAGGCTCTGCCTACAGCGTGGCCACCATCATTCAGACGGCCGGATTAGACACCGAGCTTTTTGCCTATAACACGCAGGGAGATTTGATTGCACAGAATGACGATGTCGTGCAAGGCAATCTCAGTTCATTGGTCTACATAACGGCCAATGTAGACGGCTTCTATTACGTCCGTGTCATTAACCGTGACCCATCCAACCCGGCGGGCAAGACCTATTGTATTGAGGTTAAGGAAATAGACCCGCCAACGCCCACCCCCAGCCATACGCCGGCGCCGGGCGCCGATGTGTGCGAATTCAACAGCACCGTCGAATATGCGTGTGTCCTTGAGGTTGGCGCAGATAAAGGATTCAAGGACATGAGTTTTGTGCCCGTATATGGCAGCCTGCAAGACACCGATTATTACAAAGTTTGGATGCGGCAGGGCACATACTACACCTGTGAAACCTTTGTCAATGATTATGCCGATACCAATATGATTTTTCTGAATCAGAATAACGATGGATTTCAGCCAAACCTGGGCAATAATGACAAGGAGCCGGGTGATTATGGCAGCAGGCTCAGTTTGTTAGCGCCCTATACCGGCTGGCTCTATATCGTGGTGGGACCTGTCGTCGCCCCACCTTATGAAGAATCATATTTGCACAGATATGACATTCACTGTCTTGCCGAAATCTCTACGCCAACCCCCACCCCATCGGCCACGCCCACTTTTGCCGCCAGTGGCCCGCCGTCCGGTGGCGTTGTGCCAACGGCCGTTCCCCTGTCTCTTATACACATCTGACGCTGCCGACGACGGAGAGAGTG
>JACSRF010000093.1 GCA_014879875.1 Anaerolinea sp. | reverse complement strand
GAGATTGGGCCAATCTCCAAGATTGGCCCAATCTGTAAACTCCAAAGTTATTGCTGAACGAACCCTAAGTGATTACGATTATATAGACCTCATCATTGTTTAGGCCAAAGGCAGCGTGAAAGGTATGATAATATCTGTTCGTTACAACGCTGCTTAAGTGCTTTTGTAACACTTTTCAAGTAGGATTGTGTCTGTAGAAATCTCAAACCCCCGCACAAGAACCGAGCAGTTCCAATGGTTTTGTCCGGCATTGGTCGTCGAAGCTTATGGGTTGCTTGCCACGAATTTTGTTAAGCCCTTATTTGTAAAAACAGGTGATAACTAAGCGGTTTTGGAGAAGTTGGTTAGTTTGTTGGTTTGCCATTCTATTAACCGACCGTCCAGTCTGGTAGTTGCAGAAATAATTAATCAGTTATGTGGGAAGAGATCCATACGGGGTGTATAAGCAATGAGTGAGAAAAAGATATTAGTCATTGATGATGAGTTTCCGATACGTTACCTGGTTGAGCATCAGTTGAAGCGTCGTGGGTTTGCGGTTGTGTCGGCAAATGATGGTCCCAGCGGCTTAAAAGCTGCTTTTCTGCATAAGCCTGATCTGATTGTTTTAGACATTATGATGCCGAAAATGGATGGCTTTGCAGTTTGTGAAGAAATTCGCGAGAATCCTGAAACGGCCAGGATTCCCATCATTTTTTTAACGGCTTGTGCCACCAAGGAGCATAAGTTACAAGCGTTTAAGTTGGGCGCTGATGATTATCTGGTGAAACCATTTCAGGGTGATGAGTTAGAGGCGCATATTACGGCCGTCCTGCGCCGCAACCATGCTCCTGTTGCAAAAACAGCGCCACCTGCCCACAAGCGCGCCCGTATCATCTCTTTGTTTAGTCTGAAAGGCGGGGTGGGCACGACCACATTAGCGATTCAATTAGCTGAAGCGGTAGCTCTGCACGAGAACAGATCGGTGGTGTTAATGGATTTAGACCTGCCGTTGGGTGGTGTGGCCCAGGCGCTGAGTTTGTACACCAACCGTCACGTCATGGACCTGCTCAATGAACCGCAAGAGAGCATTGATATTGAGAAGGTGAAGCGGTTTTCGCAGCGTCATCGCGCCAATTTGTGGGTCATGCCGGCCCCTGGCGTGTTGGTAGAACCCGGACGTTTGCTCGATCCAGCTGTGTTGGAATATACGTTGGATGTGATTGCAAATAGTGGAAACCATGTACTTTTGGACCTTGGCTCGACCCTGAATAAATTAACAGTGGCGGCCCTGCGCAAATCTGACGTGGTGTATGTCGTGACATCGGGGCAGCCGGTAGCGAACAAATTGTATAATGCGTTTGTTGGTTCGGCAAAACAACTGGGATTAGAACCGCAGCGCCTGCTGCCGGTCATCAACGAACTCCATGGCGTTGTCAAAGAAGGCGTGGATCTGGCGCGTGTGCCTGTGGCCCGGATCCCTCATACCAGTGAACAGTCACGTACCCGGCTGTGGCTGCGTGATCAGGGTATCCAGAAATTGGTTTCGGTGATGGCTTGAGTAAGAACAGTAATCGGTAATCGGCGCGTCCTGAATGGGACATATGCTGGCTGATGGGCGTCTGGTTGTAAAGTGGTCAGGCGCTTTTTTTACGGCCGTTTTCCATGATGCAGCGCGTCAAAAAGTTGTGTACAATTAACAACGTCTACAGGCAAAACTGTTTTGCCAGCCGCTTGTGGCAATGATAGACTTGATAAACGTAAGGCTGGCAACGGCCGTTACCACAACGGCCGTCGTCACCACCTGAACAACAGCGAGGGTACCGCATGTTAACACCTACCGAAAAACTCCTGTTTGGCCTGTTGGTTGCCATCTCCCTGACGGCGACTTACAACACCTTTGGGCAGATGGCGCGCATTGTGTTGCGCGGTCAGGGTAAGCTTAATTTTGATAACCTCTTCAAACGCATCATGGACGGTCTCGGGGCCCTCATCAGTCAGGGTCGCATCATCCGCCACCGCAAACTCTCCTCCTTTTTTCATTATGGCGTCGCCTGGGGCTTCATTTTCTACTTTCTCGTCAATGCTGTTGACGTCATGGAAGGTCTCATCCCTGGCTTTCACTTTCTCCCTGACAACCTCGTTGGCAATTTGTTCCGTTTGAGCGCCGACGTTTTCAGCTTCACCGTTCTGATCGGCGTGTTCTACTTCCTGATCCGCCGTTTTGCCGCCAAGGACCCGGTGCTGTCCATCCGCGACAACGTGCTGCTGCATCCGAATGTACGTCAGGGTGGCGTCTGGAAGGATTCGCTGGTGGTGGGGCTGTTCATTTTGCTGCACGTTGGCTTCCGGCTGCTGGGCGCGTCGGCTTTGATTGCGCAGCACGGCCGTGATCCCTGGCAGCCGTTTGGTTCCCTGATGGCCGGCGCTTTCTTTGCCAATACCAGCGAGTTTGGCCTGACCTTTGCCTGGCACTTAGGCTGGTGGGTGGCAATTGGCCTGATCCTCTTGTTCTTGCCCTATTTTCCCTACACCAAACATGCCCACCTGTTTGTCGGCCCCTTCAACTTCATGACAGCCCCCGAACGGACGTATTTGGGGCAAATCAAATCGTTGAATTTTGCCGATGAATCCATCGAGCAATTTGGCGCCAGCACCCTGTTTGACCTGGAGCAGACGCGCATTGTAGATGCCTTTGCCTGTATCATGTGTAACCGCTGCCAGGAAGCGTGCCCGGCTTATAACACGGGCAAGGAGTTGTCGCCGGCGGCGTTGGAAGTGAATAAACGGTACCACATTCGCAGCAATATGACGGAATTGGCGGGGGGTACGGCCGTTACCCCTCCCTTACTCGAATTCGCCATCAGCCCTAGCGCGGTGTGGGCGTGTACTACCTGTGGCGCGTGCATTGACGTGTGTCCGGTAGGCAACACGCCCATGCTCGATATTTTAGACATTCGCCGCGACCAGGTGCTCATGGCCAGCGAATTCCCCGGCGAGCTGCAAGGCGCATTTCGTGGCATGGAGCGCACCGGCAACCCCTGGCAGTCCACCGAAAGCCGCATGGAGTGGGCGAAACCGTTGGACTTTGACGTGCCCACCGTCATGGAAAACCCAGATTATGATTATCTGCTGTGGGTTGGCTGCGCCGGCGCCTTCAACCCAGAGGCGCAAAAGACGGTGCAGGCGGTGGCGACCATCATGCACGAAGCGGGCGTCAGCTTTGCTGTGTTGGGCGATGACGAATCCTGCACCGGCGATTCTGCGCGCCGCGCCGGTAATGAGTACCTCTTCTTTGAGATGGCGTCGGCCAACATCGAGACGCTGAACGCCGCCAAAGCGCACGAACGCAAAATCGTGACAAGCTGCCCGCACTGCTTCACCACCATCGGCAAGGAATATGGCGAATTTGGCGGCCATTACCAGGTTTTTCACCACACACAGCTCATCGCTGATTTGGTGGGTAAAGGGAAACTGCGCCTCAACGGCAAAAAATTGGAAAAAGTAACCTTCCACGATCCCTGCTATCTGGGGCGGCACAATGGCATCATTGACGCCCCGCGCGACGCCCTGGCGCAAGCCGGGTTCACCCTGCTGGAAATGGATCGCACCAAAGCCAACTCCTTCTGCTGCGGCGCGGGCGGCGCGCAAATGTGGAAGGAAGAGGAACACGGTTCCGAAGCGGTGAACATGAACCGGTACAAGGAAGCGCATCATACAGGAGCCAACACAATAGCTGTGGGCTGCCCCTTCTGCGCCACCATGATGCACGACGCCAACCGCGAGGAAGGCTCGCCGATGCAGGTAAAGGACGTGGCGGAGTTGGTGCTGGAAGCGATGCGTTGAATCGGTAATCGGTGGCCGGTGGTCGGTAATCGGCGGCCGGTAATCGGTGGTCGGTGGTCAATTACCGATAACCGTTTACCGATAACCGATAACCGCTTTTGCCTCTTGTCGGTTGAGGCATTATCATAGATTGAGCCTGATGAGGGCGGGTGTGATACCCGCCCTTGTCTTATATATAGATGTTAGGAATGGCGCTTAAATAACTTATCCATTGGAGTCGAGGCTTTAGCCGGTCAAATGTTCAAGTTACTT
>JACSRF010000452.1 GCA_014879875.1 Anaerolinea sp. | reverse complement strand
CAAAGCTCTTTGTAGCAATTTCTAAAAGAGACAGCCATGATTGTTGGTTGACAGATGTGCGAGTAACCTGTAAAATATTCGGAAAATTAGTAGAATAACGGGAAAATATTTTATAAAATAATTGAGAAACGGGATGATTGACGAAACGGATCGGCGAATTGTACAACTACTGCAAGAAGATGGGCGGCTGTCTAACGCGGCGCTGGCGGAGGCGGTGGGGTCAACCACTTCCACGGTGTACGAGCGTGTGAAGAAGTTGGAACGCAAAGGCGTGATTCAGAAATATGTGGCGGTGATTGATCCGGCAAGTGTGGGTAAGCTGATCACGGCCTTCATTCGCCTGACGGTCAGTGCGGGGCATGGCGACGATTATATGGCGGCGAAAGCGGCAATGGTTGCTTTGTGCCAGACGGAAACGGCCGTTCTCGAATGTCATGGCGTGGCCGGTGAGGATTGTTACGTGCTGAAAGTGCGCGTCCATGATCCAAAGGAATTGGAGGCGCTGTTGGATCGCCTTCGCAGCCAGGTTCCTATTGCCCGTTCGGTAACAAACATTGTGATGAGTACGCACAAGGAAACGTTGCAGGTGGAGCCAGAGGAGATAAACAAATGAAGTGGAGAAATTCTCTGATGTTGGTGGCGCTGGCGGCGCTGTGGGGACCTTCTTTTTTGTTCATCAAGGTGGCCGTGGCCGATATTCCACCGTTGACGTTGGCGTTGGGGCGGGTGAGCATTGCCGCCGTGCTGCTGGCGATCTTTTTGCGGATGCAAGGGCGCTGGTTCCCCGCCTGGGGACGGATTTGGGGGCACATCGCCATTGTCGCTTTGTTCCACAATGCCATCCCCTTTGTGCTGTTGGGCTGGGGAGAGCAGTATATTGACAGCGCGTTAGCTTCCATTTTGAACGGCACGACGCCGTTGTTCACCATTTTGCTGGCGCACTTTTGGGTGAGTGATGACCGGTTAACTTTGCCGAAGTTTATAGGCGTCGTGTTGGGGTTTGGCGGCCTGCTGTTGTTGATCGCTCCTTCGCTGGTATCCGGGGTGCAGGCGACGACGATGGGGCTGCTGGCGGTGACGACGGCGGCCGCCTGTTATGGCGTGGCGCTGGTGTATGCGCGCAACCATTTGCGCGGGCTGCCGCCGCTGGTGGCGCCGACGACGCAGATGCTGCTGGCGTCGCTGTTTATTTTGCCGCTGGCGTTGGTGGTGGAACGGCCGTTCACCCTGCCTATGCCATCCTTTGCGGCGCTGGCGTCGCTGCTGGCGCTTGGCGTGTTTGGCACGTCCATTGCCTTTGTCCTTTACTACCGCCTGATGGAGCGGGCGGATGCCAGTTACGTGTCTATGGTGACGTATATCATCCCGGTTTTTGGCATGTTGCTGGGGGTGTTGGTGTTGGGTGAGCGTCTGACCTGGCACGCCTATGCCGGTTTTGCCCTGATTTTGTTAGGGGTGATGTTGGTGAATGGGTTGGTGAAGAGTGGGATGAATTGGAAACGGCCGTTACTCCACCTAAACTGGCGGCACAATCGCATCTAAATGTGCGCTTAGAGACCGTTGTCCGTAAATCGTTATCCGTAAGCCGTAAGCCGTTATCCGTAAGCCGTTATCCGAGGGCGCTTCCTCTGGAAAGCGCCCTTCGGATTACTAATTTGGCAATGTTAAATTTCATGGCTTGCAATCGTCTGTGAATGGAATTCACAGGCGATTACCGATCACCGATTACCGATCACGGACAATGACCCCATCCCCCACCGCCCGGCGTTTCGATGCGTAAAATATCATTTGTTTCCAGGTCTATCGTCACTTTGCCCGGCAGCGTTTGTTCCTGATCGTTGTGAATCAGGCTGTTGCGCCCTGGCTGACCTGGCTGCCCCCCTTGTAAGCCATACGCGCCCCGCTCGCGCCGTTCGCTGGTGATGGTCGCCGTTACCGGCGTCAAAAATTGGATGCTGCGCACCAGGCCATCGCCGCCCTGATGCTGCCCTGCGCCCCCGGAACCGTGACGCAGGCTGTAGGCCAGTACGCGCAGCGGGAAGCTGTACTCTAACGCTTCCACCGGCGTATTCAAGGTATTGCTCATGTGGACGTGTACGCCGCTGGCCCCACTGCCCGTTGGCCCGGCCCCTGCGCCCCCGCCGCTGGTTTCGTAATAGGCAAACGTATTGAGTTGTCCTTGTTGCCCGGTCGCGCCGCCAAAGGTGAGGTTGTTCATCGTCCCCTGGCTGGCGGCGGGCACAACGTCGGGGAGCGCCTGGGCCAGGGCGCCAAAGACGGCATCTACAATGCGCTGCGAGGTTTCCACGTTGCCGGCGGCGACGGCGTGGGGCGGCGGTGGGTCGAGCAGCGAACCGGGAGGGATGGTGATGGTGATGGGCAGGAAAGCGCCCTGGTTCATCGGCAGGTCGCTGTCGAGCAAGGCCAGGGCGACACAGCGCACGCAGTAGGCGACGGCCGATTCGGTGATGGCGGGCACGGCGTTGAGGTTGCCGCGCACGGCCGTTGCTGTGCCGCTAAAATCTACGGTCAATGTGTCGTCGTGGATGGTGAGGGTGGCGGTGATGGGCAAGGGCTGCGGCGTCTGGCCGTCGTTGTCGAGATAGTCGGTGTAGGTGAAACGGCCGTTGGGCATTTGCCGGATGGCGGCGCGCGTCAATTGATCGGCGTACGCAATGAGCGCGTCGGCATAGCGCTGCGTTTCTTCCAGCCCATAGCGGGCAATGATACCTTCCAGCCGCCTGCTGCCGGTGGCGTGAGCGGCAAGCTGCGCCGCCAGGTCGCCGGCGCGTTCGGTCGGCGTGCGCACATTGCGCAAGATCAACTGCCAGACGGCGTCGTTGCGCTGCCCCCCGGCAATTAATTTGATGGGGGGAATGATGATGCCTTCCTGGTAAATTTCGGTGGAGAGGGGCATGGAGCCAGGAGACATCCCGCCAACATCGGCGTGGTGGGCGCGACTGGCGATGAAGAAGTGAGGGGGGGAAGGGCGGTAAGCGGTGGTCGGTAAACGGTGATCGGTGGCCGGTGTAGTTACTAACGGATTACCGATCACCGATAACTGATCACCGATTACCGGTGACTGATTCTCGACAAACAGGGGCGAGATCAGGGTGATGTCTGGCAGGTGGTTGCCGCCCTGGTACGGGTCGTTGACGATAACGACGTCGCCCGGTTGGAAGGGCGCGCATTGTTGAATGGCAGCTTGTACGGAAGCGGGCATGGCGCCGAGGTGAACGGGGATGTGGGCGGCCTGAGCCAGGAGACGGCCGTCGCCCAAAAACAGGGCACAGCTAAAATCGAGGCGTTCCTTGATATTGGGGCTGTAGGCGGTGCGTTCCAACGTCACCCCCATCTCTTCGGCGACGGAGGCAAACAGGTGGCGGAAAATGGAAAGGGTGGCGGATGTGGACATTTTTAGCTGGGGACTTCTTGTAAGGCCCCTTACTTTGTGAAAACCGGCAAATTCGCCAGCGCAACCACGTGTGACCAATCCGCATCCCCTTCGGTGAAAACGGCGGCGATGGCGCTGACCTGGGCGCCCGCTTTGGTGATGACGGTTTGCATTCCATCCAACGTGCTGCCGGTACTCACGACGTCATCCACCAGGATAACGTTTTTGCCATCTACCAGGGCGCGATCCTTTTCATCCAGGTACAGCGTTTGTGGCTTGCCGGTGGTGATGGAGTGGGTTTCGGCGTTAATGGCTTCGCCCATGTAGCTTTTATAACTCTTACGCAGGACGACGTAGGGCAGCCCCATCAGGGCGCTCATTTCGTAGATGAGGGGGATACTTTTGGCTTCGGCGGTGACGAGGACGTGCGCGTCTACAAGTTTCAACCGTTCGGCGAGGGCGGCGGCGGCCGCTTTAACGACGAAGGTATCGCCCAGCATATTGAAAATGGCGATGCGCACGCCAGAGACGACCTCAAATAAAGGTAAATGGCGGGTAATGCCGGCAATTTCTACGGTGTATGTTTCACGTGGTAACATAAAATTCTCCTCGTATAAAGTAGGGCGATTTTCCCAAATCGCCCGCCCGATTTGGGAAAATCGGGCTACGGTTTTCATTCATGGTGGT
>JACSRF010000209.1 GCA_014879875.1 Anaerolinea sp. | reverse complement strand
ATTACTTAAATTCGCTGTCGTCACCGCGAAGATGAGATTTGTCAGTCAATCAGTGTAACTTATTTAATCTGCGTTCCTAAGCAGTGATTAAGTTAACGCTTGAAAAGTAATCTATACCATGGATGAATTGCTGACCACCAAACAAGTACAAGAACATCTCCAAGTTGACCGCACGACGATTTACCGCATGTTGAAAGACGGCCGTCTTGAAGGCATTAAGGTCGGAAAAAGTTGGCGGTTTTCCCAGGCCGGGGTTGAAACGCTTTTGTCTGGCGCGTCAACGGCGCCGCCAACCAGGGGGACGCCGCTGCTTTCACGTGACATTCTGCCCGTTTATTGCCTGCAAGCCGTGCAAGATGTAAGCGCGGAAACAGTGGAAGTAGGAGCCGTTACCACGGATACTGACGGTCTGCCTATTACTGAAATTAGCAACTCCTGCCGCTTTTGCACCCTCATTCTCAGCACGGAATCTGGCCGCCAGGCCTGCATTGCCTCCTGGCGTCAACTGGTGCAGCAGCACGAAACACATCCGCATTTTATGACTTGTCATGCCGGTTTTCAATATGCTCATGCCCGTATTGAGGTAGAGGGCGCTCCCCCAGCGATGCTGATTGCCGGGCAATTTTTTACCGCTCCCCCAGACCCGACCCTAAGACAGGCACAAATTCAGCAGTTGGCTCAGAAACATGGTATCGCCCTGGAAGAATTAAACGCAGCGGAGCGCCAGCCCCGCATTCTCGATGAAACGAAGCAGGCCAAAATTACGGTCTGGCTGGAAAAATTAGCCGATACGTTTGCTATTCTCAGTATGGAACGGGCTGATATGCTCAACCGCTTGCAACAAATCGCTGACCTGAGCGGTTTGACGAAGGAACTGTAAGCCGTTAGCTGCGAGTCGTTGGCTTTTCTCTCAACTCCAAGTAGTAATGAGGGAATACGGACAACGGAATACGGTCAAAAAGCCAACATGCCTTCACCCAATCTCCTTAACCGCATCCACATCCCGACTATTGCCACCCGCCAGGCGCGTTTTACGGACACGTTTGGTCTGGAAGGGATGTCTGTGCTGTTGTACCTGTCTCTGTTGGTGACAGGTATCCCCTTGATGGTTTTGTATACGCCAACGGCCGTTTCCGCCGGAGAATCCATTCGCGCCATCACCTACATTGCGCCCTATGGCTGGCTGCTGCGCAATCTCCATTACTGGGCGGCCGTGCTGCTGCTGCTCACGAGCGCCCTGCACCTGCTGCGCGTGGTCCTGACCGGCGGCTACAAACCGCCGCGCCGTTTCAACTGGCTGTTAGGGCTGGCGGCGCTCCTGCTTAGCGGGCTGCTCAGTTTTTCCGGCTACGTGCTGCGCTGGGACGTAGACACGGTCGGCGCGTTGACGGTGATTGTGAACCTGGCGCAGCAGACGCCGCTGCTGGGCGATTGGCTCTACGGTCTGTTGGTTGGCGGCGCCGAGATCAGCGATGTGACCCTGGGGCGCTTTTACACCTGGCATATTGTGGGCCTGAGTGTACCGCTGCTGCTGGTTGGTTGGCGCGTCTTCCATGTGAGCCGCGACGGCAAAAAGATTGAAGAGGGCGCAGCCCTGCTGGCGCTGCTTTGCCTGCTGCTGGGGCTGGCCTTGTGGCTGGATGCGCCGTTGGCGCCGGCGGTGGATGGATTGAGTGTGCCGTTAACGGCCGTTACCCCCACCATCACCACACCCTGGTTTCTTTTATGGATTCAAGCCCTGCTGCGTTACCTGCCGCCGCTGTGGGCAGGCGTCGTCATCCCGCTGGGCGTGGTCTTGATACTGGCTTTGCTGCCCTGGACGCTGGACCGCACTACGACGGGAACGGCCGTTTGGTTCAACCGGGAAGGGCGGCTGGCGCAGGGCGTGGTCTTGCTGCTGCTGGGCGGCATCGTGGCGCTAACGCTGCTGGAGTGGTGGGGATGAACAGGCATCAAAAGATAACGGCCGTTCTCGGTCTTGTGCTGCTCTTGCTGACCATCGGCGCTCTCGTGCGCCAGGCGCGCCAGCCGGAAATCATCACCCTCACGCCTACCCTCACCGGGCGGCCAGAATTGTGTCTCACCTGCCATCTGGGCATCGAAGAAATCAGCGCCAGCCATCCTCAGGCTGAGTTTGGCTGCGTCTTGTGCCACGGCGGCGACGGTCTGGCGCTGGACGCGGACCTGGCCCACGCCACCTTGCGCGGCGCGGGCGCCAATCCCAGCGACCTGGCCGTCGTTGAAGAATCTTGCGGCGGCTCCACCTGCCACAGCGGCCCGACCGCCGCCGGCCGCGACCACATCCACCGCGTCATGACTACCGTCATGTCCACCTATGCCGGCGCGATTGCTCAAGTTAATTACGCTTTTGGCGGGCAGCCAGACCCGGCGGCTCGGTATGGCATATTTGCCGTGCAGGACGACGTGATAACTACGGCGACGGGCGTGGCCGCGCTGGCAGCATTCAAACCCGGCCCGGATGCGCCAACGGCCGTTCACGCCTTCGCCCAGGATTGCCAGCTTTGCCACGTAACGGCCGTGCCCCTGGCCCAGCCTTACTTTTTCCGCGCCACCGGCTGCGCCGCCTGCCACGTCATCTACGAAAACGATGGTCTCTATCGCGGCAGCGATCCGACCATCGCCAAAGATGAACCGGGGCACGCCGCCCGCCATCAACTGACCACCGCCATCCCCTATTACCAGTGCAACCATTGTCACAATCGCGGCAACTATTCGCTGCGCCAAATGAGCTTCTTGGAACGGGACGATTTGCCCGGCCCACACAACCTGACAGCGCAGGAGCAGCGTGAACTGGAGTATTATCAACCCATCGCCCAGTTTACCCGGTGCGAATGGGTGCTGGACTGCGTAGACTGCCATACCAACGGCGAGGTGATGGGCGATGGCGATATTCATTCCAGCCAGGGCGAAATTCAGTACGTGCAGTGCCAGACTTGCCACGGCACGCTCACCGATATGCCGCTGCTGGAAACGATCACCGATGCGCGGCATCCGGCCATTGTGTCGGCCAGTCTGAATCCTCATTACAATGTCGTTGTGGGGGATACCGTCATCGCCACGACGCGCGGGGAGACGTTTGGCTGGGTGAAGTGGGATGGCGAGCGGCTGCTGGAAACGAGCAAGGTAAACGGCCGTTTATATGAAGTTCCCCTGGTGATGGGCAGCGGCTGCCAGCAGCAGCCCGACGAGCAGGAAAGTCATTATTGTCACAAATGCCATGCGTATGAGCGGGGGGTAGAGATTGGAGATTAGAGGCTGGAGATTACGCCAATCGCCAGTCTCTAATCTCCAATCTCGCCACTATTAACCCAGCGAATAAATTCGCGGCAACAACGACCAAAGGTCGTCTACAAAGTCGGCCTTCGCCGACTCAAGACCAGCCCGCGAAGGCGGGCTTTGTAAAAGGTAGGCGCGGTTTTAACCGCTGGCTAAAGATATGAACGAAGACAGACAAGTATCCGATTTGTCCCGCCGCCGCTTTTTGACTTTGTTGACACATGGCGGCTGGGTGGCGGCGATGGGTGTGCTGTTGTATCAGGTGGGGCGCTTCTTGGGCGCGGAGGAGCTGCCTTCTGGTCCATCGCCGGTGGTGAGAGCCGGTAAACTGGCCGATTTCCCGCCCGGCTCCACCACTTATGTGAGCGAAGCGCGGGCGTGGGTACGCCATGAGGCGGGCGTATTGACGGCGTTGGACGCCGTTTGTCCTCATTTGGGATGCCTGGTGCAGCAGCCGGAAACGGCCGTTCCCGGTTTTCAATGTCCTTGCCATGGCAGCCAGTTTGGGGCAGATGGGGCGTTGGTGCATGGGCCGGCAGAACGGCCGTTGCGCCCGCTTACCGTGCGCGTCGGCGCCGATGAAACCGTGACCATCAACTTGCTGTAGGTTTATGCCATAACAAACCGGACAGAGCATCAATTCCCAAATATAACCAGCTTTGTATGTGTCCCCAAACGGATCAGCGAGTAGAACCCGGCATCTCGCCGAAAATCAGCCCCACAGCCGACTCCTCCATAAAAAAGTTGGTCTGACCCAAAATTAACGGCACAGCGCCGCTATTCACCCAAGCGAA
>JACSRF010000094.1 GCA_014879875.1 Anaerolinea sp. | reverse complement strand
CGCATCCGCGATCAGATCGTCACCCCCTTTCTGGAAACGCCGCCGCGCGCGGTCGCCTGCGCCGGTTCTGGCGTTGTTTTTCGCAGCCAGTTTCCTAGTGATTATGGCGGCCGTCGCTACTACACCGCCTATTTGCCCCCCTGTTACGGCCAGCAGGGGCGCGCTTATCCCGTCCTCTACCTCTTTCACGGCTCTGTGCAAACAGACAGCCATTGGGTTGAGCTGGGGCTGCCGCAGATCATGGACGCGGGCATTGCATCGGGCGCGTACCCGCCCTTTATCGTTATCATGCCTTTCAATGACACGGTGGGCAACAACACCTCCGGCGGTGACCGCAGCGTCGAAGGCATCACCCTCAATGCGCTCATCCCTTTCATTGACGCCCACTACTGCACCTGGGCCGCGCCCCAGGGGCGCAGCCTGGGCGGTATTTCACGGGGTGGTTATTGGGCTTTGATGATCGCCTTTCGCCAGCCCCATTTATTCGCCTCTGTCTCTGGGCACAGCAGCCACCTGCGCCTGGAAACGGATAAGGCGGAGTACAACCCGCTCGCCACCTATGCCGAAGCAGATTTAAGCCGGCTGCGCATCTGGCTCGATTGGGGCGAGAAGGATTTCCTTTATTTTGGGCAGAAAACGCTGCATGAGTCGCTGCTGGCGGCGGGCATTGCCCACGACGCGCGCCTGCATGAAGGGCGGCACAACACGGTCTATTGGCTGGCACATCTCCAGGAGTACCTGGATTGGCACGCGGCCGCCTGGCCGCCTATGCCTGTTCTGTATCCGGCTTGTGGGCAGGAGTGAGTAATGATTCGCATAACAACAAGGCCAATACCGATGGCGCGTCGCTGATTTCCCCGGCGCGCGCCATGCGCAGCGCGGCGGCGGCGGGCAGGGTGTGAATGGTCATGACCTCGGTCGGTTCATGTGCGGTGGGCTGGTTGAGGGTGACGCCTGTCGCCAGGAAGATCGTGCCCACTTCATCGCAAAAGCCATTGCAGATGTAAAATTGGTGCAGGCGCTGCCAGTGAACGGCCGTCCCCCCAATTTCTTCGCGCAGTTCGGCAGCGGCCGCTTCCTCCGCTGTTTGCCCCGGTTTGACGCCCCCGGCCGGGATCTCCCAGCACCAGTCGTCCACCGTGTAACGGTAAGTGTGGATGAGGATGATGTCGCCAACGGCCGTTACCGGCACAATCCACACCGCATTCGGTTTGGTGACAGTGTTGTAGACGCCCCGTTGGCCGTCCGGCGTGATGATTTCATCCTGGCGTACACTGTACCAGGGGCAGGACCAGGCGACGCGGCTGGCGAGCGTCTGGTAAGGGTGTTGTTCGGATAAGGCGATTGTGTTTTTCTTCATAGCCGGGCAGTATAGCATATCGTTTCCATTGCCAACCAGCCCAATGCCTTATACACTTTGCCGAATCCGTTGTCGCCCGATTTTCCAAAATCGGGCGGTGGGCGATTTTCCCAAATCGCCCCACATTGGTTTAGGAGAAAGAAAGATGTCGCCTACCCTACAACAGTGCCAGCAACTTGTGGATGATTGGATCCAGACTGTTGGCGTGCGTTACTATTCAGAATTGACCAATACGGCCGTGCTCATGGAAGAAGTCGGCGAAGTGGCGCGCATCATGGCGCGGCTGTATGGCGACCAGAGCTTCAAAAAGTCAGACGAGGCTTACGACCTGGCCGACGAGATGGCCGACGTGCTCTTTGTCCTCATCTGCCTGGCAAACCAGACCGGCATAGACCTGACGGCCGCTTTTGCCAAAAACATGGACAAGAAAACGGGACGTGACAAAGAGCGACACGCCAATAACGCCAAACTGCGGCGTGAAGCGTGACGCGGACGGCATCAATTCAAGGGAGGAATTGATAATGGCAGTAGAGTTAGAAAAAGCATTGGGTTATCAGTTTGCGCCGCAGCCCTTTACCTACACTGAACGCGACGCGGCCTTGTATGCCTTGTCCATCGGCGCGGCGGCCGATCCGTTGGATGACGTTGGGCTGCGTTATGTGTATGAATTTCACCGCCAGGGGGTGCAGGTGTTCCCCACCTTTGCCGCCACCTTTCTCTTTTCTGTGTTTCCGCAATTATTGAACGCGCCGGGACTGCCGTTCAATCCCGCCATGCTGCTGCACGGGGAGCAGTATGTGGAACTGAAACGGCCGTTGCCCCCCGCCGCCACCCTCACCCAACACGCCGCCATCAGCCAGATTTACGACAAAGGCAAAGGGGCGCTGGTCATCCTGGACGTCAGCAGCCGCGATAAGCATGGCGAAGAAGTCGCTTTCAACCAGGCGAGCATGTTCATTCGCGGACTGGGCGGCTTTGGCGGTGAACGCGGCCCCGCCAGCGACATCAACCTGCCGCCCGACCGCGCGCCAGATGCGCTGGTGACGGCGCGCACGCAGCCCAACCAGGCGCTTTTTTATCGCCTCACCGGCAGCGACCCCAACCCGCTGCACGCCGACCCGGCGATTGCCAACATGGTTGGCTTTGACCACCCCATTTTGCATGGTCTCTGTACGCTCGGTTTTGCCGCGCGCGCCGTGTTGGAAACCTATGCCGGTAATGACCCGGCGCGTTTTCACAGCGTCAAAGTGCGTTTCAGCAAACATGTTTTCCCCGGCGAGACCATCATGACGGAAATGTGGCCGCTGTCAGAGACGGAGATTATCTTGCAGGCGAGAGTCGCCGAACGGGATGCCATTGTGCTTTCCAATGCGCTGGTTACGTTGCACAAGGGCCGATAATCAGTGGGCGGTGGTCAGCACCGACCACTGCGGTGGTCATTACCGACCACTGATTATGGTCTGCCCGGCAGATTGCCACCACCGGGGCGATTGCCGCCGGGCAAGGTGATGCCAGCGCCGGCCGCCAGGTCGGGGAGCTGAGCTTGCAGCCCGGCCAGCCCCATTTGCGCCTGGGCAAATTGTCCCCCTGCCAGCTGCTTGTTCAAGGTTGTGATGCTTTGCGCTAACCCTTGCATGGCCGGGCCGCCGTTGGCTTGCAAACTGGCGATGCTGTCTACCCCAGTTTGCAACAGCATTTCCATTTCTGGCTTTGAAACGCGCCCGTCGGCGAAAGCCAACGCCATGACGTCGGTGTAGGTTTGTACCTGCGCCAGCGTGGCGGGCAAATCGGCGGCGACGTTGACAGGCTGCATCATCTCCAACGTTTTTTGGCGGGCGTTGACGGCCGTACTCACTTGCTGCTGCCAGGCGTCAACCTGCGCCTGGTAGCCATCTACGGTGATGAGGGCGTTGGCGGCGGCCGTTTCCAACTGTGTGATCGTCTCTGCGGCCAATGTCAGCCCGGCATTTAGCGTGTCGTTGATGGCGATGAGGGTGGCGTTGATGGCGGCGATGTTTTCGTTCAGAGCGGCCAGTTCTGCTTCAATGGCGGCCAGTTCGGCGACCGCTTCCAGGGCCAGGTCGCCATAGAGGGCGTAGTAGGCGGCAATGGCTTCTTCGGCGAGGGCGATGGCCTCTTCCGCGCCGCTGACGTAAACAGTGATGGTTTCGACTTCAGCGGCGGTGATGGCCTCATCGCTGGTGGCGCTGTTTACTTCTACGGCCGTGCTTTCGGTGGCGGCAATGGCGTCGTTGACGGCCGTATTAATGAGCGCCGCCAATTCTTCCTCGGTCATGGCGACATATTCGGTTGTGTCGGTGGGCAGCGGGGTGGGGAGGGCGGCGGCGGTGGCTGCAACGGCCGTGGCTATCGTGGTGTCCATGCCGGCCTGTGTGGTGGCAGTGGCGGCGACAGCGGCGGCGACGGTGGCGTCTACGTCTACCGTTATTGCGGCAGTTGGCGCGAGGGTGGGAACGGCCGTGTTCGTTGCCGCTCGTCCCCCACAAGCCGTCAGCCAGAACAAACTGAGAAAAATTACAAAAATACGTTTCATTGTTGACTCCTTTTCACTGTTTCAAAGAACAGATCTTACCAGAGCATACTGGCGATTTGTAACGGAAGTTTGGTGTATTTGTAAATCATGCGCAAACTACAGGCTATTGGTTGCAGGGTTTTTCAGTAGTCGGACAAAGATACAAAAGTCACCTCATTCTGGTAAGATGGAGTGTTGCACAA